>JAQUQI010000027.1 GCA_028716165.1 Candidatus Omnitrophota bacterium | reverse complement strand
CACAGGTCTTTTAGAGGTAATATCAGAGTGGATTGATGAAGGGCATTTTACCAATCCAAAGACCCATGAAGAAGTAAGCATCCACCCTGACTTCAGGCTCTTTGCCACATTAAACCCCATACAGGGCGTTACCAGGCTCTCTCTTGGCAGAAATACCCTGCCAGCCCCTTTTATAAACAGGTTTAAACTTGCATGGGTAAATGAGAAGACTAGCGAGGAGCAGTTTATCATATTAAAAGAACTTCTTGAAAGGGCGGGGATTAAAACAACGGGGAATATAAATAATATATCAGGCGCCTTAAAATCTGATGATGCGACTTCGTTTACAAGCACCGGACTTATACACGCGTTTACAGATGGAACTTATCCGCCGCAAACGCCTGCGCCGGCACCAAGAGTAAATGCTCCTGTGATTTTACCCGGGCACCAGGGCCAACAGTTTATAAAAGCATTAGCCCGCACAGGAGAGCAGGATAGCTTACCGCGCATTCAAATGCCGCAGATAAAAGCAACTGGAAAAGACGAAACAGAAAAGCCAAAAAGAGAGCTTAGCAATGAGGAATTAAACAGGCTTATAGAAGATATTGAAAAAGACCCGATTAAGCGGCAAGCTTTGCTTGATAAGATAAACGCGTATCAATCGTTCTTTGAGCGCGTAACAGAAGGAAGAGTCAAGATAAGGCCAGGCAAATACTGGGCGTATTCTCCGAAAGAAGAAACGCTTATATACCCTGTTTCGGATATATTAGATACAGAACTTGATAAACTTGTGGGTTTAGGGATTCATGAAGGAATGCATAGATATGGAACAAGATACATTGATTTTATGCCTTTTTTAGACGAACTTACCAATCTTTTATTTAATGCAGCAGAAGATGTCGCAATAGAAAACTGGGCAGGCTATTTAGTCCAGGGCGCTGATAAATATATTCAAAAAATCCGTAAGAACATGGATCAGCAAGAGTGGCAGAAAAACTGTTTTGGCGAAGGCATACCAGAGCATATAAAATTTGTTTTTGGAATACTCTATTATGGTAAACGCGGCCAATTGCCTGATATGTTAAAAGGAGACGCAAGAGATGCTCTTGAAACCGACAAGGTAAAAGACGCCCTTAATAGGGTATTTAATGCCTTGCCTATGATAAGAGATGAACAGGGAGTCCTAAGGGTTAATAAGGAGCCCACGCCTATGGAGATATTGGCAGCGGCAAAGCTAAGGGTGGAAATTATGCGTGATGAGATTTTACCTATATATAAAAGACTGCTCGCGCAAAGGGCAGAGCAGTTATCAGATGGAGGATTTAAATTACAGCCGGGCGAAGGAAAAGAAAAAGGCGAAGGAGAAGAAAAAGAAAAAGGAGAAGGAAAAGAAATAGATTTAGACAGCCTGCCTGAAGATATAAGAAAAGAGCTTGAAAAAGAAATAAGAAAATATTCAGAAGAACTCAAAGACAAAACAAAAGAAGGCTCAAAGAGCTGGCAAGATACGCAGAAGGAAAAAGAGAATAAAGAAAAACTAGGGCAAAAACAAAAAGAGCAGGAACGCGCTGATGAGCTGACACGCCAGAGGCAGGATAGGGAGAAAGAAGGCAGGCGCTTATCTGACGCGGAAAAATTTGCCAGAATGAAGGCCCTTGAGGACAGGGTAAAGAGCTCATTTAACAGATATCAGTTAAATCTTGATATAGTAAAACGCTTGGTTCATGCGCTTACAGGGCAGATGGCAAACATAATACGGGAAGATACAAAACCAAGGTGGCAAAGCGGGCTTAGAAAAGGAAAAGATATTGATTGGGACAGGTTTTTTATATCATTATTGTCGGGTTATTCAGATGACAGGTACTGGAGAGACAGGATCGTTCCTACCAAACGCGGCATAAAATTTACCCTTGTAATAGATGAAAGCGTCAGCATGTCAGGAGCGCGCGGTGAGAACGCGCTTTTAGCCTCTATTGTGTTTATGGATGTGCTTCAGAATCTGGGTATAGATTTTAATGTAAGAGGTTTTGGAAGCAACACCTATCTTCACAAAGGTTTCCGCAATCAATTAGAGGCTAATGTAAGAAGAAGCTATGATACGATAAAAGAGCGAAACGAATTAATAGAAGAGCTATCCTCTTCAATGGCAACAGGCTATGCTACCGCAGACGGCGATGCTTTGAATGCGGCTGTTGAAGACATTAGAAACCATGCCGCGGAGAAAAACATAATTCTCGTATTAACAGATGGCGATGGAAATAAAGGCATGCCCATCCGGGATGCCCTGGATAATGCCCAGAGCCTTGGCATAAAGGTAATAGGTATAGGCATAGGAGAAGGAGTAGAGTATGTTTCTAAAAATTATGAACACCATGTTCAGATCCCCAGCATAGAGATGCTGCCTGCTGAATTTAAGCGGATTTTAAGAAAAGAGATAGAGTCTATGTCCATGGCTCCGGCAGGAAAGCCGGCCAAGTCTTCATCCGCAGGAACGGCTGTCTCAATAGTGGATTCTGTTAAAAGAGAGGCCGATGTACTTAGTGCTATAGGTCAAGCGTCATAAAATAATTAAGTAAGATTATTTTAATAAACCCGCTCTGTTTTTCAAGTTGCGTTGAAGCTGATAGGTAAATGCATACAAATACGCCGACAGTCGTAAACTACCAGCATGCAGAGGAAAGGCATCGTGTCTCTTTAGCTGTATTGACAGCGGCGTGAGCTTAATTTGAGTGAATAAGGCAATGCCCGGACAGACGCAGACGGGTATCATTATCTCTTTACGCGCCAAGGCCCGCGCAAATTTAACTTAAAAAATAATCAGGCAAAACGGACACCTTGACATGCTTGCTCGCTTGGCGCAGGCATATTTCAGAGTTGTTATCCCTCCATAATAAATAACTAAAGTCTTTTAGTTTGTAATAGAATTAACGTCTTGTGCTGGTTTTGGCCGGCTGTGAAGGCTTTGCGCTTGTTTTGCGCCTTTAAGGTAACGTATAATGTTCTCTGTAAATTCAGCTTGAAATACCAATAAAAAAGGGTGTATCCTTTCATTGTTAGAAGTAAAAGCTTTCAAGAATAGCCTTGAAGCTTAAACATGAAAGGAGGAACACC
>JAQUQI010000026.1 GCA_028716165.1 Candidatus Omnitrophota bacterium | reverse complement strand
GTTGCCGGAGGGGCTAATCCTAACAAATTAAGGGCGCAGCGCCTGCGTTTCAGATTTACTAAAAAATTTGACTTTTTCTTTGAACATCTTAAAATGCCGGCATGCTGCGGCTGCGGAAGGTGCATAGAAGTCTGCCCGGGCAAGATCGACATCAGAGAAGTATTGAAAGACCTGGCTAAAAAATTAAATCTGGCACAATGAAAAACATCTACAAGCCCATAGAGGGCGTTTTGGAAAACATAATTACCGAATCCTCCAAGATCAAGACTTTTGTGATTCGGCCAAAGGAGCATTTTGAGTTTAAATGCGGCCAGTTCATTGAGTTGACCTTGCCCGGTATAGGGGAAGCGCCGTTTACTCCGTCATCTGACCCGGCAGTAAAAGAAAAAATAGACGTGACGATAATGAATGCCGGAAAGGTTACTTCTTTATTGCATAATTCAGATAAGAATATTTCTTTGGGTATCCGCGGGCCGTTCGGGAAAGGTTATCCGCTGCATAAATTTGAAGGCAAAGACGTTTTGATCGTCGGAGGAGGCGTAGGGCTTGCTCCGCTAAGAGCGTTACTGTTTGGGTTATTCGCCGATATCAAGAAATATAATAAAATAGTGTTTCGTTACGGAGCGCGTACCGCGCAGGACATTATTTATAAGGATCAAATCCCTGTATGGTCGGCTAAAGAAGGGGTAGACTGGCTTACTACTGTTGACGTGGGGGATCCTTCCTGGAAAGGGCATGTTGGTTTGATCACTACTGTTCTAAATGATCTGCCCATAGATATGAAAAAGGCGGTTGCCATTGTTTGCGGCCCGCCCATAATGATGAAATTCGTAACGCTTAAACTCCTGGACTTAGGGTTCGCCCCTTCGGACATTTATCTTTCCATGGAAAAATCAATGTCTTGCGGCCTGGGCAAGTGCGGGCACTGTCGTATCGGTAAATTCTATATTTGCAAAGACGGCCCGGTGTTTACTTATGAAGAATTAAAAGATGTTCACGATATTTGGGACTAAAAAATATGACTCGTTTGTTTGTTGATCTGGATATTTGCAGCACTTGTAAAGAATGCAAGGTTGCCTGTGATTATTTTTATCATCCACAGAATAACGGTATTGCTAATTTAAGGGAGTACGCCACATTCGCTACTATCTGCCGGCATTGCGAGCAGGCGCCGTGCGTTAATTCCTGCTATCACAACGCGTTGGAACGCGCCAGCGACGGGCATATTAAACGTTATAAGATGCGTTGTACAAGCTGTAAGTCATGTGTTTTGGCTTGTCCATTTGGGGTCATTTTTCAGGATTTTATTCCTTATTTAGATTCAAAATGCGATTTTTGCGTAGGTCAGAAGGGAAGGCTTCCTAGATGTATTACCGCCTGTCCTAAAAAAGCCGTGGAATTTAAGGATGTTGAAGAGAACCTGGAGCAGGATATGTATTTTGTCGGTGAGCATCTGGCTGTTCATACCAGGAAATGGTCAAGGCTGGATATAAAAGCGCAGCCAAAAAAGAAGTAGACTATGAAAATTATATTTAATTATCTGATATTCCCGGGTTTATTTACTGCTGTATGCGTAGGGCTATTGGCAGGTTGGTTTGACCGTAAGATCTCCGCCCGCCTGCAATGGCGCGTTGGCCCGCCATGGTATCAGAATTTCATTGATATAGTCAAACTTTTCGGCAAGGAGACCATAATTCCCAGGAGTAGCCGTTGGACGTTTATCTTAGCGCCATATCTTGGTTTTTTGAGCATTGTCCTGGCAGCTGTTATATTAGGTAAGGCAATGCTTTCGCCCCTGGAAAGTTTTTACGGGGATATTATAGTCATACTTTATCTTTTGACAATGCCGGCGATTTCAATGATAATCGGCGCTTCCAGCTCGCGTAATCCTCTGGCGTCAGTGGGCGCGAGCCGTGAAATGAAGCTGGTTTTAGGCTATGAATTGCCCTTTGTTTTGTCGTTGATCGCGGTCATTATAAAATGCCAGGGTTCTATTCAATTGGGTTCAATAATCAATTATCAGATAAGCTTCGGCTCAAATATATTCTCGTTTTCAGGTATTTTAGCTTTTATCGCAGCATTTTTTGCCATGCAGGCAAAACTGGGGCTGGCTCCGTTTGACATATCGGAAGCAGAGCAGGAGATCATGGCAGGAACACTGATAGAATATTCAGGGCTTCTTTTGGCTGTGTATAAACTGATCAAGGCAGTAATGTTGTATGCAATGCCCTTATTACTTATATGCCTGTTTATGGGTAAAGACCTGGGATGGGTGTTGCTAATCCTAAAATATATAGGTATAGTGTTATTGATAGTTTTAGTAAAAAATACCAATCCCCGGATGCGTATTGACCAGGCACTAAGGTTTTTCTGGGGCCCGGTAACCATTGTGGCGGCCTTAAGCGTTATATTAGCGGCAGTGGGGTTATAATGAGCATAAAAACTAAAGCATTAACCAAATCAATCTGGGTTTTTCATGTTAGCTGCGGATCGTGCAATAACTGCGATATCGAAATACTGGATTGTTTTACGCCTAGGCATGATATAGAACGTTTTGGCGTGCAATTGATCGGTTCGGTCAGGCACGCCGACGCTATTCTTATTACCGGGGCCATGAATAGGAAATCCGTGCCGAGAATGAAAAAGATCTATGAGCAGGCACCTAAACCCTGCGTGGTAGTTGCCGTCGGGCAATGTGCCCTTTCGCGGCACATGTTCCGCTATAGTTATAATGTCAGGGAACCGCTTGATGAGATATTGCCGGTAGACCTTTATATTCCGGGTTGCCCTCCGAAGCCGGAGGCAATAATCTCCGGGATCGTTAAGTTGGTAGAGAAATTAAATAAAGGTAAATAATTTATGAATATAAGAGAGAGGATAAAAGAAAGATTAGGCGATAAAATACTTGACTGGAAAGAGATGTCCGCGCGTAAAGTATATTTTTCGATAAATAAGGCCAATATTTTCGGTGCCACAAGGATATTATTCAGAGAATTGGGGTTAAGGTTCTCGACTGCCTCGGGATCAGACACGCCGCAGGGCCTTGAGATAGTTTATCATTTTGTATATGACCCTGCAGGCGAAGTATATTCTTTGAAAGTGATGATCGAAG
>JAQUQI010000025.1 GCA_028716165.1 Candidatus Omnitrophota bacterium | reverse complement strand
GGAGGCCCTGGGGCAGGCCCTGTTGGGGTAAGCAAAAACCTGGTTGATTTCCTGCCTGTATCAAGGGTTATGAGGCGGCCTGGCGGCGCGTTTTATCTTGATTACAATAATTCTAAATCAATAGGCTATATTGCTCCTTTTTATGGTAATTTCGCAGTGATATTAAAGGCATATGCGTATATGCTGCTGCTCGGGAAAAAAGGCCTTCAAAGGGCAAGTGAATACGCTGTGCTGAATGCTAATTATTGCCTGAATAGACTTAAAGGCTATTATGACATAGCATATGACAGGATTTGCATGCATGAATGCGTGTTCTCAGCCTCAAGGCAGATAAAAAACAATATACACGCATTGGATATAGCGAAATATCTTATTGACAAGGGTTTTCACCCGCCTACTATATATTTCCCGCTTGCTGTAAAAGAGGCTATAATGATAGAGCCAACAGAGACAGAGTCCAAGGAGACCCTGGACATGTTTATAGAGGCCATGATAGAGGCTGCGAGATTAGCTGAGACTGATCCGGAAAAGCTTAGAAAGTCCCCTGTCTCAACTCCTGTTCAAAGGCTTGATGAAACAAAAGCAGCGCGCGACCTTGATCTTTGCTGGAAGCCGTATTAAAGGTACTGACCCTTTTAAAAACATATTTTTCCTGAACAAAGCCCCTTTAATATAGCAGCAGATATAAGCTATTCACAATAAGATGATTTTAAAGACAATGGTATAATATTAAAATGAAAAAATGGCGTTTACTTGATTCAGGCCCGAACGATAATTATACCAATATGGCAGTTGACGAGGCCTTATTGGAGGGTTTTGCCAGCAGTTCCTCAGCCCCGATACTTAGAATATACACATGGCATCCAGAGGCATTTTCAATAGGCCTTTCACAGGACCCCGCGATTGAGCTTGATCTCGAGAAATGCGCAGAGAGCAGACTGTCTTTTGTAAGGAGGATGACAGGAGGCGGTGTTATTTTTCATGCCGATGAACTTACCTACAGTATTGTATGCGCGCAACACACCTTAGGCAAGAAATGTTTTGCTAAAGAGACATACAGGAACCTATGCTCTTTCATAATAAATGCCTATAAAGACATGGGCCTTGGCGCGCAATTTTCTTTGATCAGAGACAATCCCCCTAAGACAGGCTGGGTATGCTTCAGGGAAAGGGAAAGATACGATATTATTATAAATGGAAAGAAAATAGGCGGTAATGCACAGAGGAGAAAAAGAGATATTATATTTCAGCACGGTTCTATACCGATTAAATCCTGCAGGGGGCGTTTTGCGGAATTCTTAAACATTAAAAACAATTATCAAGGGGATGAATCATATTCTCTCAGTCAGGCTCTTGGAAAGCAGGTATCATATAATTACCTTAAGGGTTTTATCCTGGACGCGTTCAAGAAGAGCTTTAATGCCGAATTAATTCCAAGCAAGATGAATCCCCATGAATCTTGTCTGGCTGATAGCCTTTTAAGATTAAAATACACAACCAAAGAATGGAATTTTTACAGGCATGTCAAACAAGACAAGGCCCGCGTGGCTTGAAAAAAAGATAAATTTAAGAGACTGCAGCAGCATGAAGTCGCTTCTAAGGGGGCTTGCTTTAAACACTGTATGCGAGGAAGCAGCATGCCCTAATATATCAGAGTGCTTTGGCAGGGGCATAGCTACTTTCATGATATTAGGTAAAAACTGCACAAGGAAATGCAGGTTTTGCAATATAGGAAAAGAAAAACCCTCTGAGCCTGACAGCCTTGAACCCTATAATATAGCAGAGGCGGTTGCGCATTTAAAATTAAGGCATATTGTAATAACAAGCGTTACGCGCGATGATCTGCCTGACGGAGGCTCCGGGCATTTTGCAGGAACAATAAAGGCTATAAGAAAGACAGCCTGCAAGGCAAGCATAGAAGTCCTGATCCCGGATTTTAAGGCGGATATAGATGCTATTAAAAAAATCACAGACGCAGCGCCTGATATAATAAATCACAATGTTGAGACAGTGCCGAGGTTTTATCCTGAGATCAGGCCCGAGGCCGGCTATAAGAGGTCTCTTGATGTATTGAGGACAGCCAAGGCCTTGTCAGCTGATAAGATTTATACGAAGAGCGGTATTATGCTGGGATTTGGCGAGACAGTTGAAGAGGTGTTGAGCGTGTTGAATGACTTAAGCCAGGCCCGATGCGATTTATTAAGCATAGGCCAATACCTCGCCCCGAGCAGGGCCCATTACCCTGTGAAAGAGTATATAAAACCCGAGATATTTGATTATTATCGAGAAAAGGCCCTGATGCTTGGGTTTAAGTTTGTAAAGAGTTCGCCATATACAAGAAGCTCTTATTTGGCTGATGAATATCTGTCAAAAGCAGCCGCGCCGCGATAAACAGGAGTATGACATGAAGCTGGCAGTTACAGGAAGTGCAGGATTTATTGGAAGTGCTTTTTTGTGGAAATTAAACAAGGAAGGCATAAGCGATATTTTTGCTGTTGATGTAGGCCAACAGGCAAAAGATTCGCCTAATATACGCGGCAAGTCCATAGCGGAATATATAGAGCGTGATAAATTTCTTGAACTTGTAAAGGCCGACAAATTAGATAAAAACATAGATATGATAGTACATCTGGGCGCATGCGCAGACACCACAGAGACAGACATAGAATATCTTGAGAAAAACAATTATCAGTATTCAGTGGAACTTGCCAAGTGGGCGCTTGCGAAAGACAAGCCATTGTTTTATGCCAGCAGTGCAGCTACTTATGGCGCAGGGGACTTTGGCTATTCTGATGCGCATGAGCTTATTCCTGTTTTTAATCCATTAAACGAATACGGCAGGTCAAAGCAGAAGTTTGACACGTGGGTTTTCAATGAAGGCATTATAAATAATATCGTGGGTTTTAAATTTTTTAATGTGTATGGGCCTAATGAATATCATAAACAGGATATGAGGAGCATGATAAACAAGGGCTATCACCAGATAAAACAGTCAGGCAGATTAAGGCTTTTTAAATCGTATAAACCTGAATACATAAATGGCGGCCAAAAAAGAGATTTTATATATGTAAAAGATGCATTGGAGATAATGTGGTTTTTTCTGCAACACCCTGATAAAAAGGGCATATTTAATGTCGGTACAGGTAAAGCGCATACATGGAATGAACTTGGCAATGCCTTGTTTAAGGCGCTAGG
>JAQUQI010000024.1 GCA_028716165.1 Candidatus Omnitrophota bacterium | reverse complement strand
TTCGCCTGAGCGTCAAGGTTGGCTGCCTCGTCTGGACTTGAACCAGAAACAACTGATCCAGAGTCAGTCGTGTTACCAATTACACCACGAGGCAGCGTATTTTTAAAATATCTTCCTGCAATATTTTCTGATTATATCATGAAACGGCGCAAGCGCTAAGAAGGCGCTCAATCACCTTTTTCTTCCCAATAAGGCATATCACATCAAATATGCCCGGGGCTGCCGATGCTCCGGTCAGCGCCACGCGGGCCGGATGTATTATATCCGCGGGTTTTACCCCAAGCTCGTCCGATAAGCCCCTGACGGCTGTCTCAACAGCCGAAGGACTGAAATCACTGATAGTATCCAGCTTCTGCGCCAGTAATTTCAGGCGCTTTAGCTGGTCAGGGGAGCCGAGATACTGGTCTTTTGCCTGCGGGTCAAAAGCCGGCTTGTCTACAAAAAGAAACTTGCTTTTTTCAATAAATTCGTCAATGTTACAGAACCGAGTTTGAAAAGATTTTACAACACCTTCAAGCCATTGTCTATCACAATCTTGCCCGATTATGCCTCTTTGCTGAAGAAGCGTCTGGACATAATCCGTAAGTTCCGGTATAGGCTTCTGCCTTATGTATTCCCCATTAAGCCAATCCAGTTTTTTGATATTGAAAACAGCTCCAGTCTTAACAATAGACTTGAGAGAAAATAACCTTATTATCTGCTCAACGCTAAGTTTCTCCCTGTTGTCTTTTGGCGACCAGCCCATCAATGATATAAAGTTTACTATGGCCTCCGGGAAATACCCCTTCTGCCTGTATTCCTGTATAGACGTGGCTCCGTGGCGCTTTGACATGCGGGACTTATCTTCACCTAATATTAAAGGTATATGAGCAAATTTAGGCGGTTTTATGCCTAATGCCTGATATACCAATATCTGTTTGGGCGTATTGGCTATATGGTCATCGCCTCTTATCACATGGGTAATGCCCATCGCGGCATCGTCAACAACGCAGGCAAAATTATAAGTCGGCGAACCGTCGGATTTAATCAATACCAAGTCATCAAGGGTATTGGAATTGACTTCTATTTTATCGCGTATAATATCATAAAATATAATGGCGCAATCTTTTAAAACCTTAAGCCTTACGGCTTTGCCTTTTTCGGTCTGCTCATAATAAGCCTTGGCTTCGGATACAAGTCTATCCGCTGCTTCTTTATATATATCATACCGCCTGCTCTGATAATAAATCTCATCGTCCCAGCCCATGCCAAGCCATTGCAGGCTTTGCAGGATCTCGTCAAGAAATCTGTTATCCGAGCGCTCCTTATCGGTATCTTCTATACGAAGGATAAATTTCCCGTTCTGATTTTTGGCATACAACCAGTTAAAAAGCGCCGTGCGCGCGCTTCCTATATGCAAAAACCCTGTAGGAGACGGGGCAAAGCGCACCCTTACATCATTCATGCCAATAACGCCCCCTTGTCTAAAGCCTTGATATTCAACTCTATGGCATCCTTGTTGCCGGCAAAAGCTATCTTAATGCCCTTTACGATATCATCCCGGCTTAACATGGCCCTTTTTTTATTATAAGCGCCAAGCATTATCATGTTTGCCGCGCGCGCATCACCCATCTGTTGCGCGATCTCCGTTACGGGTATTTTTATAATTTCAACATCTCTCCTCTTCACATCTTCATCCGCCAGAGAGCTATTCAGCAGTAACAGGTTTTTCAACCCCGGTCTTTTATCGCGCGTTTTAAACATATCTATGAATTTGCCGAGAGAGGGTTTGTTCATTATAATTGCCGCCGTGCAGCAGCTGATTACAGGCGAGGCAATTTCTTCATCGGATACAACTACCATGCAGTGGGCTGTCCCTCCTCTTACTTCAGCGCCATAAGAGGGCATCCACGTGACATTAAGACAGCGGTTCATCGCGCTGTAAGCAATAAGCTTGCCTAATATCATTACCCCTTGTCCGCCAAAGCCGGCACACATAATCTGCTCTCTCATATTAAATCCTGTCCTTATAAACCCCCAAAGGATAATCCTTGGACATGCGTTCCTTAATCCATCGTAAAGATGCCTCAACAGAACGGCCCGTATAGGTCGGGCACATGGAAAGCACCTCAATCATTGAAAACCCCCGGCCCGCTAATTGATTGTCAAATGCTTTTTTTATGGCGCGTTTGGCCTTTATGACGCTTTGAGGCGATTCCACGGAAACTCTTTCCAGGTACGTGACTCCGTCAAGAACGGCAAGCATCTCAAGCACCTTTAGGGGGTTGCCGTCGCAGGCGGCATTTCTGCCGTTTTGGGTCGTGGCAGTCTTCTGGCCGATAAGAGTGGTAGGGGCCATTTGACCGCCTGTCATCGCGTATACGCCGTTATTAACAAACACAACAGTAAGATTTTCCCCCCTGTTAGCAGCATGTATTGTTTCCGCCGTTCCTATAGCGGCAAGGTCTCCATCGCCCTGATAGGTAAACACTATATTATCAGGCATGATCCTTTTTATGGCTGTAGCCACCGCAAGGCATCTGCCATGAGCTGATTCGGTGGTATCAAAATTCCAGTAATCATATGCCAGCACGGCACATCCTACAGGGGCAACAGCTATTATCCTCTCTCTTATGTCTAATTCATCTACTACTTCGGCAATGATCCTGTGCACTATACCGTGTCCACAGCCTGCGCAGTAATGAGTCGGAACATCGGTTAAGCTCTTTGGCCTTTTAAATATCTTGGCTGATGCCATAGATTCAAACCTTTTTTTAAAAAACATTTATTGCTATTCTTCCGGCAGGCCCGGTGAAAAAACAGCATATAGCCGCTATCTGTGCAGGCGCGCTATTTCCTGCTCTATTTCGTTTTGCGAAGGAATGCCTCCGCCCATTCTTCCTAAAAAATGTACCTCTGACCTGCCTTCTACGGCAAGCCTGACGTCCTCAACCATCTGCCCGGCGCTCATTTCAACCGCAAAAAAAACTTTGGCTTTTTTTGCCAATCTCTTTATAACCTGTTCAGGAAAAGGCCAAAGGGTTATAGGCCTCAACAATCCTACTCGCCTGCCCTTTGCCCTTAATGACTTTACCGCGGCTTTTGCCACGCGGCTTACCGAACCATAGGCGACAACGATAAATTTTGCCCCATCGCAATAATAGGCCTCATACCTCGTTTCTTTGCTTCTTATTTCCGCGTACACCTTCTGAAGGCTGATATTCAAATCTTCTAAAGCGCCTGGTTTAAGAAAAAGAGATTTGATTGATTGCGCCGGCCTTGCCTTGGCACCTGTAAGCGCCCAGGGTTTTTTCACAAAACCCGAGGTCTTTACTTTATATTTTGATATCTCAACAGGCTCCATCATCTGCCCGAGCATTCCATCCGTTAGTATCATCGCCGGAACCCTGTATTTATCCGACAGGTCAAAAGAGGCCATGGTAAGCGACATTGCCTCTTCAACATAGCCCGGGGCCAAAACTATCATATGATAATCTCCATGCCCTCCGCCTTTGGTGGCCTGAAAATAATCCCCCTGGCTGGGCGCAATATTGCCAAGCCCGGGGCCTCCGCGCATTACATTGACTATAACAGCCGGTAATCTGCAGGCGGCAAGATATGATATGCCTTCCTGTTTCAGGCTTATGCCGGGACTTGATGACGACGTCATTGCCCGCTTGCCCGCCACAGAAGCGCCAAAAACCATATTAATAGCCGACAACTCGCTTTCCGACTGCAAAAACACCCTGCCCTTCTGCCTCATGCGATATGACATAAACGCGGTAAGTTCATTCTGGGGCGTAATAGGATAACCCGCGTAAAAATCACATCCGGCGCGAACAGCGCCTTCACCTATAGCCTCGTTTCCTGTCATGAGGTGCTTCTTCGCGGATTTATCTTTTTTCATTTTTTCCTTCTTCAGAATCATTATCCAGACAAAGTTCAATGGCGCAATCAGGGCACATCATTACACAAAAAGCGCACCCGGCGCATTTGGCGCCTTCCTTAAACCGGGCCGGCTTTACGCCCTGTTTGTTGATGTTGTCTGAAAAAACAATAGAACCGTTAGGGCAATAGATGATACAAAGCCCGCACGCCTTACATCTTTGACTATTTATCTTTATTTTTGCCATCGTCTAATCTTATCCGCTATACCTTCTGCCGAAATGCCCATACCCCTTAAAAGGGATTGCCTTTTATCATGGGCGATAAAACAATCCGGCACACCCAGTCTGCGAACATCAGCTTTAACATTATTATCGCTTAATAATTCCAATATAGCGCTGCCGACGCCTGCTGATAGGGCATTGTCTTCCGCTATCAATACCCTGCCCGCGCGCTTAACATGCTTTAATATTGTATCACCATCCAAAGGTTTTATAAATCTTAAATTCACAACACCGGCGCTGATATTTTCCCTGGCAAGCATTTCCGACGCGTCCGCGGAGAGCATGGCCACATCCCCTGCCGCGAAAATGATAAAATCATCTCCTTCGCGCATGACCTCGGATTTCGCGTATTCAATGTCCCGGGCAGGTCCGGCTCCTTTGCCTTCGCCAAGAGGGCCTCCTCTCGGATACCTTATGGCAACAGGCCCGTTATAACCTACGGCGTATTCAAGCATAAGTTTAAGTTCCGGTATGTCTTTCGGAGCCATTAAAACAATATTAGGTATATGGCGCAAATAAGATATATCAAACACCCCGTGATGGGTAGCGCCATCTTCTCACACAACGCCTGCCCTGTCTAAGCAAAACACGACATGCAGGCCCTGCAAGGCCACATCATGTATAATTTGGTCATACGCTCTTTGCAAAAAT
>JAQUQI010000023.1 GCA_028716165.1 Candidatus Omnitrophota bacterium | reverse complement strand
AGAGTGTTCTCATGCTTTAGCAACAAGCAAAGCTGCGAACGGATAATTTATGCTATTTTTACACACTTAAACAACCAATGGAAGGTTAAGCCCTTAAAAGAATTTACAGAATTTTGTTGACGTAACCATAAGCTTTGCCTGCTTGACAGGAAAAGACTTCTGTGATAATATATTACTGTTAGCGGAATAACCATAAACCAATAGACAGTTTTTTGAAAGGCGAGACAGCCGTAACAGAATAGTCATGGCAAAAAGAGAGAGCGTTTTAAGCGCTTTCTCGTTTTTATATATAGACATACCGCGCGGTAAGCCCTCCAGTATTATCAGCTTTGGCAATCCACTGATAAAATATAAATTCCAAAGATATGATATTATATATAATGACAGGGCTGATTTATATATGATATTAGTTGATAATAGTTTTTAGATGTCATAATATGTCATATATGATGATGGTTTTATAACAGGAGCAGAAATGCAGTTAAGCGTGAAGGAATTATCCAGTCTATTGAGAGTTACTGAAAGGACCATCTATCGCTGGATACAACAGAAGAATATACCATTTTACCGCGTGCATGACCAGTATCGTTTTAACCGCATAGAGATTATGGATTGGGCAACCGTAAAGAAAATGGATATCTCCCAAAGAATACTGCAGGATGATGCTGAAGCTGATGTCGCCAAGCTGTCTCTGGCGCAGGCCATAAGAGAGGGAGGTATTCATTACAGGATACAGGGCCGAGACAAGAAGGCTTTATTGGGCTCTGTTGTAAACCTGCTCCAGATTCCCCATGATGTGAATAAGGACAACCTTTTAGACGCTATGCTTGTCAGGGAGGATCTGGGCTCAACAGGTTTCGGTGAAGGCATAGCCATACCGCATACGCGTTATCCTATTGTCACGCATATACCGCGTCCGATAGTGTCTATATGTTTTCTGGAAAATCCCGTTGATTACGGGGCCATTGACCGCAAGCCGGTTAGCTGCCTATTTACAGTTATAAGCCCGACTGTTAGAAGCCATCTTAGAATACTTTCGCAGATTGCTTTTGTCTTGAATAATCCGGCCGTGAAAAAGGCCATTATGTGCCAGATGGCAAGGGACATTATCTTAAGCGAGATAGAGAAGGCACAGCAGGCCCCGGCCGCCTGAACGGCATAAAATTTTTTTGAAGAAGGTAAATACATATGAGTTTTACGCTTTTATCTTTAGGGATATTATTTATTAGCGGTTGCCTGGCTTTCGCGTTTAATAAATCCGACAAGCTGTCAAACTGTATCGGAGCGGGCGGGGCTATTATTGCCTCTTTTTTCGGGCTGATATCGCTTGTTATGATCTTTAATTTTTCCGCTCCCTTTTCCTTGAGCCTGCCGTGGCATGTTCCGTATGGATCATTTTCTATAGCTATAGACAAATTATCCGCTTTGTTTTTGGCGGTTGTTTATGTATTGTCGGGGTTATCGGCTTTATACGGTTTTGGCTATCTTAAACATTATTATGGTAAAAAGAATATCGGTAGCTCGTGGTTCTGTTTTAATATTCTTATAGCCGGTATGGTGCTGGTAATAATAGCGCGCAATGCTGTTTTATTTTTGATGGCGTGGGAAATAATGTCAATCAGTTCGTTTTTTCTCGTATTGTTTGAAGGGGAGAAAAGGCAGTCGGCCCGCGCCGGACTGGCGTATCTAATAGCTACCGGTATAGGCACGTTTTTTTTATTGGTTTTGTTCATACTGCTTGCAGGAGACGCGGGATCTTTTGATTTTTCCGGATGGCAGGCAAGCGGCAGTCAAGGCCTCCGTTCGGCAATTTTTATGTGCGCTTTTATAGGATTCGGGACCAAGGCAGGCATCATGCCTATGCATGTCTGGCTTCCGGAAGCGCATCCCGCGGCGCCAAGCCATGTCTCGGCTATTATGTCGGCTGTCATGATAAAAACAGGCATATACGGTATTTTAAGAACGCTTACCTTTTTAGGCATGCCCTGCCTATGGTGGGGATATCTTCTCATCGGCGCGGGAATTGTGACAGCGGTATTAGGTGTTTTGTTCGCCCTTGCCCAGCATGATCTTAAAAGACTGCTTGCCTATAGCAGTATAGAGAATATAGGTATAATAACTATGGCAATAGGTATGGGTGTCCTGGGTATCGGCACCAATAATTACGGGCTTGCGGTTATGGGTTTTTGCGCCGGCATACTGCATATGATAAATCACGCCTTTTTTAAAGGTATGCTTTTTTTGGCCGCGGGCTCTGTTTATTATAAAACGGCAACGCGTGAGATGGATTTGCTTGGGGGCATTCTCAAAAAAATGCCTATTACAGGAGCGTGTTTTCTTATAGGTTCTATAGCTATATGCGCCCTGCCGCCTCTTAATGGTTTTATCAGCGAGTTTTTGATATATCTGGCCTGTTTTAAAAATATATCAGGCAATAGTATAACAGCGGTAATTTCAATGGGGGTCATTGTATTCTTGTCTTTAACGGGCGCATTCGCGCTTGCCTGTTTTTCCAAAGCATTCGGTATTGTTTTTTTGGGCCGGCCAAGGAGTGATTATGGTTTAGGCGCGCGAGAGACGGGCGTATGCATGGGCATGCCGCTTATAATTCTTGCTTTTGCCTGTGTTATCTTAGGCGCCGGAGCGGCTTTCATCATGCCTTTTATAGGCAGTGCTGTCTCATCCGCGACAGGCATACCCGCGGTTGCTGTTTCGCATATTATATCATCGGCCAATGTTTCGTTAACGCGCGTTATAATAATGGTTTTTTCATTTTGCGCCCTGCTCTTTTTTATAGCTATCCTCCGCGGCTTGCTTTTGAAAAACCGGCGTATTGAATCCGGCCCCACATGGGATTGCGGATACGCGTTGACCGGAGCGCGCATGCAATATACAGGCTCATCATTCGCGCAGCCCCTGATAGATTTTTTTAAAGGCATATTACGCGCGCGTAAAAAAGGGATAAAGGTGCCCGGCTATTTTCCCGACAAATTATCTTTTGAGACGCGCACGGATGATATATTTGCCGAGTCGGTTTTCCGGCCTATGCGGGATATTGTTCACGCTATTGCTGAAAAATTATCATGGTTTCAACATGGGCGCCTGCAGTTTTATATTTTATACATATTTATCGCGCTCGTAGCCCTCTTTATCTGGAAATTATAATGGTGAAAAAGGAAATTATACAATTCGCGCTCTCGCTTATCATATCCCCATTACTTTTTGGGGTCATTAACCGGACAAAAGCCTTTTTCGCCGGACGGAGGGGAGCTCCTTTACTTCAATTATATTATGATCTATTCAAACTACTTAGAAAATCGGCCGTATACAGCGATACTATTACGCCTGTTTTTGTGTTCGCGCCTATCATAAGCCTTGGGGCTGTTATTACCTCCCTGTTGATTGTCCCCTTCGCGGGTTACAGGCCGCTGGTCTCTTTTGAGGGGGATCTTGTATTGTTTATTTACCTGCTCGCGCTGGCGAGGTTTTTTATTGTCATAGCCGCTCTTGACACAGGCTCAAGCTTTGAGGGGATGGGCGCCAGCCGTGAGGCCCAGTTTGCCGTATTTGCCGAACCGGCGTTTTTTTTAAGCCTTGTGGCATTGTCGCGGGCGGCAGGGCAGATGTCTGTTTCTGGTATTTTTTCAAGCTCTGTCACCAGTATGTGGTCTTCATACGGGCCTATGGTGTTTTTGGTTTTGGGCTCGCTTTTTATTGTGTTTTTAGCGGAGAATTCGCGTATTCCGGTTGACGATCCCAATACGCATCTGGAGCTTACCATGATCCACGAGGTGATGGTTTTAGACCATAGCGGCGTTGACCTGGCTTTTCTCTTTTATAGCGCGGCCATAAAATTCTGGCTTTTTGGTTCGCTGATTATAGGGGTATTTTTCGGCCCGCGGAATTTTGGCTGGGGCATAGACTGCATTATTTTTATTGTTTCAATGATGGTTTTAGCATGTATCACGGGTATTGTTGAATCAATATTTGCCAGGCTTCGCCTTTTAAAGGTCCCGCATTTTTTGATAGTCGCTTTGGCATTGTCAGTTGTAGCGGTAATATTAACATTGAGGTAATATATGGGGCACTGGTTTGATTTTATAGGCGTTACCATTCTTCTTGTGAACCTAATGGCATTGTCATCAAGCCGGGTCAGGTCATGCGTGCGTATTGTGGCCGCCCAAGGCGCGCTTATAGGCTGTATACCATTAATACAGCATCTTCCGCATATTACTCCGGCGCAGACATTATTTCCCTTGGTTAATATTATACTTAAAGGCGTGGTTTTTCCATGGCTTTTATTGAGGGCGTTAAGGGCGGCTAATATCAGAAAAGAGGTGGAGCCTATCGGAGGATATCCTCTTTCGCTTTTAATGGGGGTGGCTATATTTGTAATATCCTACTGGCTTATAAACCGGATGTCGGCGCCGGGCCATCCCGCGTCGGTTTTAAACGCGGCCGTGTCTTTTTCCGTGTTTCTTACAGGCGCTTATATGATTGTAAGCCGTATGAAAGCCATAACGCAGGTTATCGGGTATCTGATGATTGAGAACGGGATATATCTTTTTGGGCTGGCATACCTGAAAGAGCAGTCGTTTTTGGTTGAGATGTCAATTTTACTTGATGTATTCGTTGCCGTATTTGTAATGGGTATAGCGATATTTCACATAAGCCGTGAATTTGACCATATTGACACGGAAAAATTATCCGAGCTTAATGACACAATGACGGCAGGACAGGGCCTGTGATATGATAACTATTTTATTGATAACAGTTCCGCTTTTTTCAGGCATTGCCTCGTTCTTTATCAGAGAAGACAGGCCCAGGCGCGTCCTTATGGCGGCGTGTTCAATATTCCACTTTATTATGGTTATGGCCCTTTTGAGTTTTTACGGCAGAGAGCATGGTGTTTTCTCGCAATGGTTCGGGTTTGATAATATCGGCATCATATTTTTGCTGATAACGAGTATTTTATTTTTTGGAGCCTCACTTTACGGCGTAAGGTATTTGTCTGATGAAGCAAAGTATGCCCGCGCCCGCGCGAAAAGCGGTGGATTATTTTCTCCCGAAGCAGTTTTCGGAGGGTGTTTTTTGATTTTTCTTTCCACAGTGACCCTGACTATCGCCAGCCGTCATCTTGCCATTTTCTGGGCAGGGGTTGAGGCGACCACTCTGACAAGCGCGCCGTTGATATATTTTCACCGCACCAAGAGGTCCCTTGAGGCTACATGGAAATACCTGTTGATATGCTCGGTTGGCATAGCAATAGCTCTGTTGGGTATTTTTTTGCTGACCGTAGCTAATAATAATCAGACGCAATTATTTCTGGCAAGGCTTATTGAGAATGCCGGCTGTATGAACAGGCAATGGCTTCAAGCGGCTTTTTTGCTTTTGTTTGTCGGATACGCGACCAAGATGGGCCTGGCGCCTTTTCACACGTGGCTTCCGGACGCCCACAGCGAGGCTCCATCGGTTATTTCCGCCCTGCTTTCAGGAGCATTGCTTAATTGCGCTTTTCTCGGCATATTACGCGTGTATCAGGTATGTTCCGTGGCAGGCCTTGGCCACTACTGCCGGGAGGTTTTTATTGCCTTTGGCCTTTTGTCTGTGATATTCGCGGCTGTTTTTATATTAAGACAAAGGGATTATAAAAGACTGCTTGCCTATTCAAGTGTTGAGCATATGGGGATAATGGCGCTGGGCATTGGTCTCGGTGGTATCGCGGTATTCGGAGCGCTTATAAATATGATCGGGCATTCTTTGGTAAAGGCGGGGTTATTTTTTTCTGCCGGTAATATTCTCTCATGTTTTAAGACGAAGAAGATAGATGATATCCGCGCGCTTATGAGTAGTGCTACCCGCAGGCTCGGCATTCTCTGGATGTTTGGTTTTTTATTGATAACAGGAACGCCTCCGTCGGCCGTATTTTTCGGAAAATTTATTATTCTGCGCCAGGCGTTTTTGTCCGGGCATTATTTGATAAGCATTGTATTTTTAACAGCCCTTGCTATAATTTTCGCGGGCATGGCGCGCATAGTCATATCCATGACGCAGGGAGAGGATGACTGCCGCCCGCGGGAAAACAATTCGTATAATGCCACGGGTTTTACGAGGACATGCCTTCCCGCCGCGTTTTTTGTGACAGCGCTTGCGCTGGGTTTATATTTTCCAGGATGGCTGACAGATATTCTAAGAGCGGCATCCAGGTCATTGGGAGGGGCATGATGAATGACCATTGCTTTAAGACGCGCGTGTGCCAGCCGTTTGACATGGCAAGCCTTGAGTGCCTGACGTTGAAAGAATTTAAGGATAGCGCGCTTGACGGGTTTTTAAAAGGCCTTAGGGCCGTGTCTTTTTTTGGCCTGCCTGTTGATAACGGCCAGGTCAGGCTTATTCTGATACTTGCCTGCGACAGGCAGGGGTATATGCAGATATTGTCAACAGTAGTCAGGGATTCATACCCTTGCTTGACCGCGCAGGCGCCGCAGGTACATTTGTTTGAGCGTGAGATATTTGAACAGCTGGGCATATGCCCCAAGGGCCATCCATGGCTTAAGCCTGTCCGCGGCATCCTGCCCGCGTCCGGCGAAAGACAAGCCGATTTACCGGCAGATGATTTTTTTAAGGTCCAGGGATTAGAAGCGCATGAAGTTGGCGTAGGGCCTGTGCATGCCGGTATTATTGAGCCCGGGCATTTCAGGTTTCAATGCCACGGTGAACAGATACTCCACCTTGAGATATCGCTTGGTTATCAGCACCGCGGGATAGAGAACATGCTTTGCGCCGGGAATACTTTTTTAACAGCGCATTATATGGAAACAGCGGCAGGGGATACCTCTATCGGCCATTGCCTGGCATATTGTCAGGCAATGGAGGGATTGTCGGGTTGTCAGGTGTCTTTAAGGGCCCATGTGATACGGGCAATAATGCTTGAGCTGGAGCGTCTGGCCAATCATACCGGAGACCTGGGAGCCATGGCCGCTGATATCGGATATTTACCGACATCCTCCTATTGCGGAAGATTGAGAGGGGATTTTTTAAACATGACGGCATTGATATGCGGTAATCGTTTTGGGCGCAATATTATAAGGCCCGGAGGGGTGATGTTTGATATTGATGAGGAGATCAGGGTGGAGTTAAGAAAGAGGCTAAGGAACGTGTTCTCCGATGTCAAAAATGCCGTTTCTCTTATATGGAATTCGCCTGTTGTTGTTGACAGATTTGATGAGACAGGATTTGTATCCCAACAGACGGCGTTGGATTTAGGCCTTGTAGGCGTTTCCGCAAGGGCCTGCGGTATTGAAAAAGATACACGGTTTGATTTTCCCTCCGGTGCGTTCAGGTTTTTTCATATACCGCCTTCAACCTATTCGTCAGGGGATGTATTTGCCAGGGCTTTTGTAAGATGGCTTGAAGTGCAGAGGTCGGTTGAGTTTATACTGGAACGCCTG
>JAQUQI010000022.1 GCA_028716165.1 Candidatus Omnitrophota bacterium | reverse complement strand
GCCGAGGTAATCAAGATAGAGGGCGATATAGCTTTTTTACAGGTATTTGAAGCAACCAAAGGGGTGAAGGTCGGCGATGAAGTGGAGTTCACCGGCTCCATGCTGTCGGTCCAACTTGGGCCGGGGCTGTTATCACAAATTTACGACGGGCTTCAAAACCCGCTGCCTGAATTAGCGGCACGCTTCGGTTTTTTCCTGCCGGTCGGTATTGAGCTTGGGGCCATATCATTGATCAAGAAATGGAAATTTAAGCCCAATGCTCAAAAGGGCGACCGCGTATCAGCCGGTTATGTTTTGGGCCATGTTCACGAAGGCATATTTTCGCATAAGATAATGGTGCCTTTCAATTACAAAGATGAATATATTGTTGAGGATATCGCTTCAGAAGACGATTATACGGTTGAACATGTTATTGCCAAGATCAAGGACGGCAATAATCAGGAGAAGCGGATAAGCATGACGTTCAATTGGCCTGTCAAAATGCCGATAGTGGCATATAAAGAAAAACTTGCCCCTGATGAACCGTTGATAACCCGCATGCGTATTATAGATACGTTTTTCCCCGTAGCAAAAGGCGGGACATATTGCATACCAGGTCCGTTTGGCGCGGGTAAAACGGTTTTACAGCAGTTGACAAGCCGCTATGCGGAAGTTGATATAGTGGTCATCGCCGCCTGCGGCGAACGCGCGGGCGAGGTTGTGGAAACATTAAGGGAATTCCCGAACCTGAAGGATGCGAGGACAGGCAAGACGCTGATGGACAGGACTGTTATTATATGCAACACGTCATCAATGCCTGTTGCCGCCAGAGAGTCGTCGGTTTACACGGCGGCTACCATAGCGGAATATTACAGGCAGATGGGCCTATCAGTGCTCCTTCTTGCTGATTCAACATCAAGATGGGCCCAGGCGATGAGAGAGATATCGGGCAGACTTGAAGAAATCCCCGGTGAAGAAGCTTATCCTGCATATCTTGAGTCGCGCATAGCGCAATTTTATGAACGTGCCGGCAAGGTGTTGTTGCATGACGGCAGCATCGGAAGTCTTACAATAGGCGGGACGGTAAGTCCGGCGGGAGGTAGTTTTGAAGAGCCTGTGACACAGAGCACCCTTAAGGTTGTTGGGGCCTTCCATGGTCTTTCAAGAGACAGGGCCGATGCCCGTAAATTCCCTTCCATTGACCCTCTTGAGAGTTGGAGCAAATACAAGAGCATCATACCCGAGGAACAGGTCGCGCGCGCAAAAGAAATATTGTTTAAGGGTGAAAGCGTAAACCAGATGATGAAGGTTATCGGCGAGGAAGGAACTTCGTATGAGGATTTTGAGATTTATCTCAAAGCGGAATTTCTTGACGCAGTTTATATGCAGCAGAACGGTTTTGACCCTGTGGATTCGGCCACCATACCTCGGAGACAGGAATATGTTTTTGACATGATATCGCGGCAGGTGCTTGACAGGGGGTTCGCCATACAGGATAAAGGGCAGGCCCGGCAGTTTTTTTACAACCTGCGCCAGGCTTTTATAGATCTCAACTATAAAGAATGGGATTCGCAAAGCTTTAAACTACAGGAAGAAAAAATAAAATCTCTGCTAAAGGATACATCATATGAGAAGAGTGTGCACTAAGATATTAAGTATAGTTGGCAACGTATTATCCGTCCGGGCGGAAGGAGTCTCTTATGAAGAGCTTGCTCAAGTGCAGACGGCCTATGGGGCATCGTTAGCTCAAGTGATCAAGCTCGACGCCGATATGGTCTATCTGCAGGCGTTTCAGGGGTCAAGAGGCATATCAACAGGTGATGAGGTAAGATTTTTAGGTCATCCTATGAAGGTGGGGTTTTCATCAAATCTATTAGGCAGAATATTCAATGGAAGCGGCATGCCCCGGGACGGAGGGCCGACCCTGTCGGATAACATGATAGAAGTTGCCGGTCCGGTTGTTAACCCGTCAAAACGGGTTATACCGCGCAATATGATCAAAACCAATATCCCGATGATTGATGTTTTCAATTCTCTTGTGGAGTCCCAGAAGCTGCCTATATTTTCCGTATCAGGAGAACCTTATAATGAACTTCTTGCCAGAATAGCCTTGCAGGCAGAGGTAGACCTTATAGTGTTAGGCGGTATTGGGTTAAAGCATGACCAGTACATCTACTTTAAAAAGACGCTTGAAGAAGGCGGCGCATTAGGCAGGACGATATTTTTTGTGCATACAGCCTCTGACCCCATCGTTGAGGGCCTGATGGTGCCTGATATGTGTCTTGCTGTCGCCGAACGCTTTGCGCTGGACGGTAAAAAGACCCTGGTTCTTTTGACGGATATGACGAATTTTGCCGATTCGCTTAAAGAAATGGCAATTACAATGGAACAGGTGCCTTCCAACAGGGGTTATCCCGGAGATCTATATAGCCAGCTAGCTTGCAGATATGAAAAAGCCGTTGATTTTGAAGGGGCGGGTTCTATTACCGTGTTAGCCGTAACAACCATGCCCGGTGATGACGTGACTCATCCTGTGCCCGATAACACTGGTTATATCACAGAGGGCCAGTTTTATTTGCGCAGTGGCCGCATAGAACCGTTTGGATCGTTAAGCAGGCTTAAGCAGTTGGTTAACAAGAATACGCGTCAGGACCATCGTCCCATTATGGACGGTATGATACAGCTTTATTCCAAGTACAAAGAGGCTGAAGAGAAAAGATCCATGGGTTTCCGCATGAGCGAATGGGATGCCAAGCTTATTAAATACGGCCAGTTGTTTGAATCACAAATGATGGATTTGAAGGTTAATATCCCGCTTGAACAGGCTCTTGACAATGGTTGGAAGATATTGTCGCAATGCTTTGACCCTAAAGAGACCAGTTTCAGGACAGAGCTTTTGGAAAAATTCTGGCCAAAACAGGTCAACTGCTGATGTCCAAGATAAAATACACAAAGAACGCGTTAAAAAGCCAAAAAGACGCTTTAAGGCGTTTTACAAGATATCTGCCTACCTTAACGCTGAAAAAACAACAGCTTCAGCTTGAAATATCCAAAACCTTGCACGCGATAGAAGGCGTTGAATCCGAGATGTCGCGGTTTAAATCATCAATATCCGGATGGCTGTCCGTATTTGGCGAAAGCGTGCCCTTTAAAAGTATTATTTCTGTTAAGGCATTTAACGCGAAAATAGAAAATATAGCCGGTATAGACCTCCCTGTGTTTGCCGGTATTGATTTTGATATTCGGGATTATGACTTTATGACCATGCCCTTATGGGTTGATTTTGGTATTGAAGCGGTCAAGAAGATGACAGAGTTAAAGTTCAGGCTTTTGCTGTTTAAGAAAAGGTATACCCTGCTGGCAGATGAACTAAGGGTTACCACGCAAAGGGTCAATCTTTTTGAAAAGATCAAAATACCCGAATCGCGCAATAATATCAGAAAGATAAATATTGTTCTCGGGGATATGCAGACGGCGGCTGTCGTAACGGGAAAGATCGCTAAGCATAAAATTGAGGCAGGGCACGAAGCAGCTTAGCGGGAAAAGGGTTTTATGATAGTAGCAATGAACGGGTTGACGTTATTTGTCCGCAGGAGTGAGCGTCGCCAGGCGCTTGAGGCCTTGCGCCGCCTCGGCGCGGTGCATCTAAAACACGCCGGTAATCCGCAAGAAGCCGATATAAACGCTGTTGCCGTTAAGCTTGAGCAAACGGAAAAGGCGATATCAATTATAAAGCAGTGTAAATGCGATGTCCGGGATCCCGGACATCACGATACGCCCGCAGAGCAGCAGGAAAGGGTTGAGTCTATATTGAACTTTAATGAACAGCTCAAAGCGGATGAGCGGGAGCTTGAAAAGGTATGCCAGCAGTTGAACTGGTATGAGCCCTGGAACGGATTTGATCCTGATGATATCAGGGCCCTTTCCCGTCTTGGCGTTGATATAAAATTATACGCATTGAATGAGCATGCATATGAGCAGGTCAAGGACAGAGATGACATCTACGCCATATCCAGAAACAAGGCCTGTGTATATTGCGCCCGGATAAATTACAGCCGCGGAGAAGATCTGACATTCAAGGCGGTTGCTTTACCGGATATGAGTTTTGACGTATTGTGCCGCAAGCGGGAATTTCTTGAAAAAAAAATGGCAGGTCTTAACGCGTCGCTTAAGACCGAAGCGTCCGCGCTTAAGCCCCTGAAGGAGTATCAGTTTCTTTTAAACAAGCAATATCTTTTTTTACAGGCCATGCACGGTATGGGTCAGGAAGACGACCTTGCTTATATAAAGGGTTATATACCGAAGGACAGACGGCAGGACATCGTTGATTTTGCCAAAGCCAATCACGCGGGATATTTATTAGAAGAACCCGACAATCCGGATGAGACGCCCACGCTCATACGCAATCCGAAATGGATTGATATAATAAACCCGGTTTTTCGGTTCATGAATACGGTGCCCGGATACGCCGAATACGATATAAGCGCGTGGTTTTTGCTTTTTTTCAGCCTGTTTTTTGCCATGCTTATAGGAGATGCCGGTTATGGCGTGATTTTTTTATTGGTAACATTTATTATACACAGACGGTTTAAAAATATACCCGTCCAGCCTTGCTTTTTGATGTATGTCTTAAGTGTTGCGACTATCGCGTGGGGCGCTGTTACAGGGACATGGTTTGGTTCGGAAGCGATATCCCGCCTGCCTTTTTTAAACCCATTGATTATTCGCAGTATCAGCACCTTTGCTTCGGACAACCAAAACCTTATGATATTTATTTGTTTTACTGTAGGCATAGCGCATTTGACGCTGGCGCACGTATTGGTGGCTTTGAGGTATTTAAATTCCTTAAAGGTCTTGGCCGAGATAGGGTGGATACTTGTTCTGTGGGCCTTGTATTTTGTCGCGGCCATGCTTGTGATCAGCCGGCCGATGCCTGCCTGCACGATGAAGTTTCTGCTGGCGGGCGGTTTGCTGCTGCTGGCCTTCAGCGAACCGCAGAAAAATGTTTTTAAAGCCATAGTGTCTTCGCTTACCAATATCCCGTTAAAGATTATAAGCTCATTCGCGGATATAGTTTCGTATTTGAGATTATTCGCGGTAGGCTATGCCTCCGTAGTATTGGCAGGCACTTTTAACAGTATGATAGCGTCAATAGGTTTTAATTCAATAATATCCGGCCTGGCGGCCGCGGCTATATTGTTTATCGGCCATCTGCTTAATATAGTGCTTGGATTTATGGCGGTTATAGTGCATGGCATAAGGCTGAATATGCTTGAATTTTCAGGCCAAATGGGCATGGGCTGGTCCGGCAAGGAATACACACCGTTTAAAGAATAAGGAGGCAATACCATGGTGCAAGGTTTGGGTGATATGGGTCTTTCACTGGCACTGGCAGCCGTAGGAAGCGCTTTAGGCACAGGCGTAGCGGGTATGGCGGCAATTGGCGCTTGGAAAAAAGCGTATACGCAGAATAAATTAGCGCCTTTTATCTTGATAGCATTTGTCGGAGCGCCTCTGTCGCAGACTATATATGGTTTTATATTGAAAAATCAGATACAGGCGGCAGGTCTTTCGCCGGAATCTTATGTATTTCAGACATTACTTGGCGCCGCGGCGGGCCTGGCATTGGGCTGTTCAGCCTGGATGCAAGGCAAGGCCGGAGCCTGCGCCTCGGATGCCCTTGCAGAGACGGGCAAAGGGTTTGGTAATTATATTATGGTATTGGGTGTTATAGAAACGGTAGCGTTATTTGTCATGGTATTTACCATGACAGCTCTCCCCAAGGCTTGAATGGGTAAAAACAGTTGACAGCTATCCGGGGCTTGCGCATAATATGAACCTGACGAAAGCTAATAATACACGGTAAGTGCTGTCCGGGCGGTTAGTTCAGTTGGTTAGAATATCTGACTTACATTCAGAGGGTCGTAGGTTCGAGTCCTACACCGCCCACCATTATTAAAGGGATTTTGCCGACCAGTTCGGCCGCGCCTTGTGCGTGATGCTGGTTCTGCTCAAAGAAGGCCTGGATTCCGTCAAACAAACGCATCGTCTTATATGCAAAAGCATTCAATAGGCTATACAGCCTTGCTTGGTTGATTAAGCCGACAAGGCTGTATAGCAATGGTTTTGGACTTGACTTTACTGTGGTATGAGTTACAATATCACCCTGATGTAACCCAAACATTTTATATCTTTACTGGTTTTGTTGATATATGTTATAATGTTGGTTCTTACGGGGACGTAGCGTAGCTGGTTTAACGCATCAGATTGTCGATCTGAGGATCGCGGGTTCAAATCCCGTCGTCCCCGCCATTCTGCTTCGCTCAAAGCTTTTCAGCTTTGAGCTTCGTAGGAATTGGCGAAACAGAATGTCCCTGCGTAGCCCTACCATAGTTTTCGTGTTGAAGGGCGAAGCAGGACAATTACAAATATGCATATAGTTTATATACTTATTAGTAAAAAATATCCTGACAGAATTTACATCGGTTTCACCAAAGACATTTCGCGTCGAGTAGATGAGCATAATGCCGATAAATCATCTTATAGCCGTAAATACGGGCCGTGGGAATTAGTGACATATATAACTTTCAGTCAGAAGAAAAAAGCTTCTGAATTTGAAAGATACTTAAAATCAGGATCGGGTTTTGCATTTTTAAAAAAGCGATTTATCTAAATGACCATTTTTAAGTCAACGTCCACACTAATCGTGGACGCGAACCATAGAAAATTAGATTCTAAAATAGCGGTGAAATGAATTAAAAAATATTAAAGATGTTAATAAATGGTATTCGAGTGATATTAAGTTCCGTCATGTTGGGAATGGCAACGGCTTTAGGTTGCAATTTGAATAAGCGA
Organism: Candidatus Omnitrophota bacterium; assembly: GCA_028716165.1. Taxonomy (NCBI): domain Bacteria; kingdom Pseudomonadati; phylum Candidatus Omnitrophota; species Candidatus Omnitrophota bacterium. The sequence goes on along the minus strand of JAQUQI010000022.1, from coordinate 738 downwards.
GATAAGAAGGATGGCCACCGGATCGAATCTGAAAAATAATTTTATGTTATCTTTGGAATTATTCAACGAGGGAAAATGACTTTTGAGCCGATATTTCAATTAGGGGTTGGCAATGCATGGGTTTTATGTATACCTTTCGTTTTAGGAGGGGTGTATATAACATGTCAGACGAAAGAGATCGCAAAGCGCATGGCAGACATGACGGGATACCATAAAATTGAAAAACTATTTACGATCTTGGCATCGCTTGCGCCGTACCCATTTATTATCGCCACTATCTGGGTCCCTTTCACTAAAATACGAACGTTTTTTTATATTGGTCTAGTTGTTTATTTTATAGGATTAGTGATGTTTTTTTTGGCTTTGCGCATTATCGTTAAAACACCTCTTGATAAACCATTTCTGGATGGTCCTTACAGAATTTCAAGGAATCCATTTTATGTTTCAGCAATACTAATATTTCTTGGTATCTGTTTTGCTACGACAAATCTTATTTTACTCGGTTACTGGATGTTTCTTTCGATATTGCAACATGTTATGATATTAGCCGAAGAACGTATATGTAAGCAAAGATATGGTATTAGCTATGAAAAGTATATGCAAAAAATACCAAGATACTTGTTCGTGTTTTAAGCCACTAGAAAGTGGTTTTATAAAGCCTGTGTTGAGATAAAATTCCTTTGCTATATGGTAACGAAATGTCTATGGGTTTGTCTAATGATATAAGGGAACCCATGC
>JAQUQI010000021.1 GCA_028716165.1 Candidatus Omnitrophota bacterium | reverse complement strand
TCTGTGCCTCGCGCGCGCGTGCTTTTTCTCGGATACAGGGAGAGCCGGCTGTGCACGCACGTCTTTTTCCCGTGGGTCACCCATTCAAGCCTTGGGGGGGTGCCATGGGCGTGTTTTTCTTGCCGGACGCGGCTTGTTGCCGCTTCGCGGCAGGCGCGCTGGGGCGCGCCCTGGGGCGGCCACAGTGCCGCCTTTCCAGTTGCTGTTTTGCCCTGCCCTGCCCTTTTTGTTGGATATCAGCCCCCCCCACGCCACAAGGGCGACGTTCCGCAATACCCCCCCCACTCTTGGGGGGGGTATTGCGGTATGATCTTTTTTGTCTAAAACAGTCAAGCCAGATAATTTATAATATATTGTTATTACTGTATTTTCATTGACTTATTGTTTATTTTAGGCATATACTATACCAAACGGAGCACGACGCCCCGAATATATATGACAGGTGCTTATGGGAACGCATAAATTAGATCACAGATCGTTTGCAGGTATTCCACTTGGGTTTCAAGTTAGAAAACAGTTGGCAAAGCAGTTTATATACCGCGTGCGCCGTGATAATGGCATGCAATACGCAAACAAACGTATTATACACCAGGACAAATATCCTTATGTTGTGCCAAAATCAATTTACAACCCCGAAAGTCAGCCGGCGCGCGACAAGCTTGCTCAAGCTGTCCATAATTGGAGATATTATTTATCGCCGGCAGAAAAAAAAGAATACAATTTGCGAGCAGTTCGGCGTTTTCGTATGGCAGGTTATCATTTATATATCAGTGAATTTATGTTGAGGCAATAATGGCAAAAATAACAGCTCCCCTGATGTCGCTTCAAGCCCGTGGCAGTATCGGCCACGGTCTTACCTTTTCTATACGAAAAAGCGGCCAGCAAGTGCGCTGGCAGAAGCGACAAAAAAAGTCAAGGCCTACACCGGCACAAGCCAATCAACGAACACTTTATTTAATTACTTTAGCTCATTGGCTCGCTTTATCCGACGCGGAGAAAGCAGAATATAACGCGAAGGCCGCGCAAGAAAAAGTCAAACTATCCGGCTGGAATTTGTTTTTACAGCGCGCATTATTAAGCCCGATTGCATACCTCGGTTTAGCGGCTTGCTATCCACTGAACGAAAGAAGCCTGACATCTATTGCTGACTTATCTAAAAATGACAGAACAGCATCTTTTTCGCCTAATTACCCCTCGCACACATTCACTTACGAGCCTGGCCAGAATAATAAATTGCCCTGGTCTATACAAGGCAATAGTCAGGATAATCACATATACGCGCCGGTTGTGCCTTATCTACAATTAGGTTATACAAATAATATTTCTGTTGTTGTATGGATAAATCATCCAACAACGAATGTTGTTTCATGGGGTGAATCTATCGCCGGCACATACATCGCCCCGCCTATGCGTGGTTTTAGATTTTATTTACGGGGTATCAATGACCCAGCCCACACAAACAGATTAACACTTGAAGTTGGCCAGGGTGACTCAAAGGGAATTGCCTATTATCCGGTTGATTCGTTAGCTGACGGTAAATGGCATTGCGTTGGGTTTGCTTGGGACCGGCAGGCTTTCCGGCGAATGTTTAAAGACGGCGTCCGTATATTAAATTACACGACTACTTTGCCGGATTGGGATAACACGGAATCGCCGTATATGCACTTTGCCGGCGGCCTGGCGTTAAGTACATTTATAGGCAGATTAAGCAATATTCTGGTCTATAATCGTGCTTTAACTGATACCGAAATGTATTACTTGTATCGTGTATTTATATAACAACAAGGTTTTCAATGTTTGAGTTAATTATAACTATAATTATTCAGGAGCTTGGCCCCACCGGTTTATTGATATTGGGGTTATATTGGGTAATAGGTAAATATTTGCGCTCTATTGCTTGCGGCGTTCGTGTTATTAACCACAACACAACAAAAATGGCGGCAACGTTAGAAGAATTTGCAAAAAAAGTCAATGATACTTAACATATTGCAATTATACGTTTTTTAGATTCTAAAAGAAATAGTCAGATATAATAACATGGTGCATATAACCGGAACGCAGGTAATACCAAGCGAATGGGAAAAAGATTACAAAGGCACATTAACAAAGGTTATGCCGAACGGCGCAGTCCGGAAGCGATACCCGTGGCGTTTGCCTGGCTTTCAAAAGTTTGGCTTAAAAGTCACAGGCGCGCAAAAAATACAACGCGGCCGGCTGGAAACAGTCGCTTCGGCTTTCAACAACCTATCAGACGCAGACCGCGCGCGCTGGTATTCGGCAATGCCTCAATGGAATTCATTGCTTTGGTATTACAATTACTTTATAATGTCCGGTTTGTCCGGCGATGTTGTTATTAACGATAAGGGGGCAGGCGTGATTAAAAATATAAGGCATTATACTTTCACTTTACCAAACGCCGCAACGCCGCGCGCGACTGTTGGCATTACGGCTGTTGATCCGCAAAAATCAGTCCCATTCTTTTTTGGCGCAGGTATATATGAGCCGGCGTCAGAAATTTTCGTTGCTATATATCCATATTTAGTTAGTCTTGCTACAACACAAATGGTTATTGGCGCGTCAATGCCGCTTTCGCAAGCGGCAGATTTAAGCGTTACGTTGATTGAATATGTTTGATTATATTTAAATGAAAGGGGGTGCTTATGGGTTCAGCAGAAAAAGCGGCATTGACAAGGATCGGACGTTCAATTGTGGACGTCGCTATTACTGGCGGCATACAATACGCAACAGATTCGTCCTGGTCTGTTGTTGCATTGCCGGTCATAGCCGGTATTGGAAAATGGTTGCGGACAAAGTTTAACTTGTCCTGGCTTCCATTTTGATGTAATATGTTATATGAGCAAAATAACGCCGCTGTAATTATACACGGCACGAAAGGAGGTGAAACAATATGGCAAAAGTAACAGGTCCTTTAATGTCTTTAAGTGCTAGCGGCAAAGTCGCTGACGCGGTTGTGTTCTTTCCTTGGAAAGGACGTCACGTCGTGCGCATGTGGCTTACACCTACGAACAAAAAGACTGATTTAATGGGCTACTTACGCGCGGCAATGCGGGCAATTGGCAAACAAACATCAAAAATTGCTAACATCGTCGGCGGCGGTGCTGTTGATAGTAAGCTTTATTTGGGATTAGCGGCTGTCACACCGGCCGGTCAAATATGGAACGCGCAGAACGCAAAAGGTCTTATGGATTTATTTGCGTCTGGCGGTGCTTTCCAGACCGCGTCTATGTTGGCGGCTATTTCTGAATATAGCACACACTCTCACAAAACCGCGCTTGATACACAGGCAACCGCTCTGGGCCTTGAAGATTACGCCTTTTCATACGGTTACACAACCAGCATACCGGCTGGATGTGTTCTGTATTTCGGTTTAAAATCGGCGTATGCTTTAGGTGCTAGTTGGGGTACAGATTATACGTTAGACCCTTCAACGGCGGCCGCCAGTGCAATCGACGCTTTTGCAACGGCCCACACAGCCTAACCAATACAACAGAGGAGTCTCCTTAATGTATATTTTATACGCTCCACCAAGCAAATTCGGTATTATCCCGCCAAAAACACCTTTAATTAGTGATGAAGTTTTATTCACAAATAATATTGCTTACTGCCCTAAATTCTTTTGGCAGAAATATCATGTCCTACAAGGTTGCCTAGACCTTACGCCAAATTGGATGGTCCGCCGGCGCCAGACTCGCGATTTGCGCAGTATTTTAGTTCTGGCCGGCGGCGGCATAGGTGACAGCCTTTGGATCATGCCATTTGTGAAAGCACTCCACAAGCGGCATCCGCAAGCAAATATCATGGTTATGACAAATGAACGAGCAATGCCGATCTGGCAACACGTGCCATATTGCTCCGCTTGCGTAAAAGACGAGTTCTGGAATATGCAAAGTTTAATCAGACGTTGTGAAGAGGTATACGATTTTTCCGGTATCGCAACGTATATGAAAAAAGCCGCCCGTATGGACCCCGTGGACGCAACATTTCATTACGGCGGCTTGCCGCGGCCAAAGTCAAGCTCGGATTGTCGCGCCATGCTCGTTGTGACGCTTGATGAAGGCAAGCGGGCAGAAGCATTGCTTGCCAGGCATGGCGTTGACACCACGAAAGACAAAATTATAACAATAGCCCTTGAGACATCAACGCCAAACCGTAATTGGCCTCTTTCATATACGGCAACCTTGTCAACTTCCCTGACGCAGGCTGGTTATAAAGTAATCTGGCTCGGCGAAAGCCACGACCGCGCACAAGCTTCCCTTGAACGCTCTTTTACTCCAACACTCGCACAAAACCTAGTCGTTCCCACGCCTAGCAATGTTGTCAATTTATGCGGTCAAACATCTTTACGCGACTGCATAGCAATACTCGCTTTGTCCGATGTTGTCGTTGGCTCATCGTCCGGCTTATTATGTATAGCAACAGCGCTAGAAATCCCAAGCGTTGGCTTGTGGGGCGCGTATTCGCCTAAATGTAGAGATAAATATTACATTAAATGGTACCCCATTTGGCGGCCGCTTCCCTGCTCACCATGTAACCAGCATTGGACAGAGTGTCCACACGGACACCCCGCACCATGTATGAAAAACATTCAACCGGAGCTCGTATTTACCGCGGTATTGCATATGCTTGCTAAATACCCGCGCTCCATTATCGGAAAGAGACCAATTGACTAACATGACAAACAAACTTTCAGATCCCAGGTTATATCTCTATAAAGAAAAATATTACCCCCAATATTTAAAATGGGGCGGCGCCTATAAATACATAGAACATACAGCACGGCAATACTGCAAAGGGCGCGGCGTTGACATAGGCGGGGCTCTTGCAGGACACCTGTACGGCGCCAGGCCGGTTAATTTAAATATGAACGATTCTTATCATGCCTTAAACCTGCCGGACCCGCCGTATGATTATATTTTTTCATCGCATACGTTAGAGCATTTACAATCTTGGGTTAATGCGATCACGTATTGGACGCATTGTCTCTCCGCGCGAGGGGTTTTGTTCCTATATCTTCCCTCTGAAAAAATGGAATATTGGAAGCCGGAAAACAACACTAAACATCGGTATTTGCCGCAACCAGACGAAATATGCGCGCTATTACATAAGCTAAAATATAGCTGGATAACGATAACCGGGATAGATTTATATTGGTCTTTCTCGGTTGTCGCTATCAAACAATGATTAGGGGGCACTCATGCGTTACATTTTCATAATTATAATCGCCGTATTAACCGGCCTGGCTCTACTCCGGATATCTACACACTGTTATACAGTTTTAGAGCGGCCCTACTATGAGCCGCCCCAAAACTTACACAGAATTTTAGCACAAGCCGGCTTTTCAAAGAAAGCAATTGCGCGTATTACCGGCCAGAAACAAAAACAACGGGAGGGGTTATGGAAATAGACGTTGAAGCTATCATCCTCGCTATTGGAAGTGGCTCCTTGACAACCAAGGATTTAGAGGCTATACTGGAAGCAGTGAAGACGGAATTGTTTGAGCGCGACGCCGCGCCGGAAAGAGACGATTAACATGTTCCTTATAGATCATCAATACCTGCCTTTTGCAACCGCTTTGATTGAGAGCGCCAAAAAAGAAATTCTAATATCAACCTTTAAACTGGAAATAACGGACAAACCGCGCGGGCGCGCATTGTTTAATTTTTTCAACACGCTTATCAAAAAAAGACAAGCCGGCGTTAAAATCAAGATACTATTCAACTGTCACGATGACCGCAGGTCTACACCAAAAACCAATTTTTCATCAAGCGCGACGTTAAAAAAACACGGTATAGATATTCGTCACTTAAAAGATAATCGTTGTTGTCATGCAAAAACAATGATTATTGACCGACAACACGCAGTCATAGGCTCCCATAATTTATCGGTTATGTCGTGTCTGTCAAATTTTGAGATCAGCTATATTGTGGAAGATTTACCAAGTATAAACGCATTATCAACGGTCTTTGATCATAGCTTTAACGCCGCAAAACCGATTTAAAAGAAAAAACACTGTTTCTGACTTTTTTTATTGCTTTTATAGTATGGGTAATGTTATGATAATAAAAAAAGGGTCCACAGTGGACAACCAAATTATAAAAATGAGCCAGGCCGCTATTCTATTTAACATACAGCGGCAACAATACTGGCAATACCACTATCAACAGCAAAACAACCCCGCGGCGGCAAAGCGGGCAGAGGAGATCATAAACAGACTTAAAAAATATTCCACCGTGAAAGGGGCGGCCCAATGAAAGCCGCCCCGACCCTTTTCCAGTCTCCCCCCCAGCTCCCAGATGATCAGTTTTATGATCCTACTTCAACCGATTTTAAGCATGTTTTGCCGTCCTTATGTTCACCTATCGCCCAAGTATTTGATTTTGACGTAAGTCCATTAGAGCGTGCTACTTTAGGTAAAATTGAAAATATTCGCTGGCTTGCAGACCATGGCCATTATGACCTTGCCGCAAAATTAGAGTATTGCGGCACTTCTTTTATACATTTAAAATGCTCCCACGGACACCATAAATACCTTCGTTTGTTCTGCAAGTCAGATTTATGCCCTATTTGCGGCAAAGAAGGCTCAAGGGAGCATAAAAAACGAGTAACCAGGGCCAAAGACCGGTTATCATGGGCCCCTGTTCTAGGATATATGATCTTTACGTTGCCGGCAGAGGTTTCAGCAAGTAAGCCTAGCTCTGACAAGCTAAAGTTATGTACAGACGCGGTTATCCGGATTATAAAGGATCATTTTAACACTCCAGGGGGGTTAATTCGCCGGCATGATATGGGTAATGATTACGGAAAGTTACATATACACTTTAACGCCCTTTTTCCTATCACAAACACAAACGGAATTGGAGCTATTGCACCGGATAAACTAAACCGAATTCGTTTAGACTGGACAAAGTTTATAAATGAATGTTTTGCTTTAAATTGTGAGTCTTCAAACATCCATTACAATTTTGCGACGACACAAAAAAAAATGTATCATAAAATTAAATATGTTTTACGCCCGATAGTGGACGCCCTGTCTTTCTATACCTTATCTGACGATGACAAGTCATATATACTATCGTTAAAACAAAGACATAATACGCGTTGGTTCGGTAAATTAAGCAACAGTACATATCGTAAATACTTGTTATCAAAAAATATAGACCCGGACAAATATAAAAACAGTGATTCTTATCTTTCAAGGCTTTGCCCTGTTTGCGGCGACAAATTCCGATATATTGAAATAATACACAAATCAGAATTGCCGCCCGGGCAATTTCGTTGGCTTGAAAGCGATATTGCGGTTGATTTAACAATTTTTGCTAAACTGAAAGAAAATGCAAAACAAAGCGGAAACGAAAAAGCAGGGGAAAAAAACGGGCAGGGCACGAACGGAAACGAAAAAGCAGGGGAAAAAAACGGGCAGGGCAGGGCAAAACAGCAACTGGAAAGTCAAAAAACATTTTGGCCGCCCCAGGGCGCGTCACCGCGCCTGTCAGCGGAGCGGCAACAAGCCGCATCCGGCAAGAAAAACACGCCCATGGCACCCCCCCAAGGCTTGAATGGGTGACCCACGGGAAAAAGACGTGCGTGCACAGCCGGCTCTCCCTGTATCCGAGAAAAAGCACGCGCGCGCGAGGCACAGA
>JAQUQI010000020.1 GCA_028716165.1 Candidatus Omnitrophota bacterium | reverse complement strand
TTGCCAAGGCCGTTTCCGGAGAAGCGGGCGTGCCCTTTTTCAGCATAAGCGGTTCGGATTTTGTGGAGTTGTTTGTCGGGGTAGGCGCCGCGGGGGTGCGCGATTTGTTTGAGCAGGCGAAGAAATCCGCGAAAACAGAAGGCAAAGGCGCCATTATATTTATGGATGAAATAGACGCGGTCGGCAGGCAGAGATTTGCCGGCATAGGCGGAGGCCATGATGAACGGGAGCAGACCTTAAACGCCCTGCTTGTTGAGATGGATGGTTTTTCAACAAAGATAGGCGTGATATTGATTGCCGCGACAAACAGGCCTGATGTCCTTGACCCTGCGCTTTTACGGCCTGGCAGATTTGACCGCCATATTGTCATAGACCGGCCTGATATAAATGGCAGGAGGGATATACTCAATGTCCATTCAAAGGACGTGAAGATGGACAAAGACGCGGACTTGCTGTCTTTGGCAAAGCAGACGCCGGGTTTTTCAGGGGCTGATTTGGCCAATCTTATCAATGAGGCGGCATTGCTTGCGGCAAGACGCAACAAAGAATTCGTAACGTCAAACGAACTGCAGGAATCCATAGAAAGGGTCATGGCAGGCCCGCAGAGAAAAAGCCGTGTTATCAGCAAGAAAGAGAAACGCATAGTTGCTTATCACGAATCCGGCCACGCGCTTTTAAGGCTTCTTTTGCCGGGTTCCGAGGAATTGCACAAGGTCTCTATTATGCCTCGCGGCGCGTCTGCTTTAGGTTATACCATGGAACTGCCGATAGAAGACCGTTATATCATATCAAAGACGGAGATAACCAACAGGCTTATTGTTTTGCTTGGCGGCAGGGCCAGCGAACAGATTGTGTTTAATGAGATCACGACAGGCGCACATAACGACCTTCAGGTCGCTACCGAGACCGCGCGCCGCATGGTATGCGAATTCGGTATGAGCGACAGGATGGGGCATATTACTTTCGGCAGAAAACATCACGAGGTATTTTTGGGCAGGGACATAGCCGAGGACCGTAATTATAGTGATGAAACAGCTCAATTCATAGATAAAGAGATATCCGGTATTATCAACGACGCTTACGATTATGCCAGGGGATTGCTTGAAAAAAATAAAGACAAGCTTACAAAACTGGCCGAACTGCTGTTGGAAAAAGAGGTTTTAACGGCCCAGGAGGCCAGACAGGCGGCAGGACTTTTGCAGGAGCCTGATAAAGATGTCAATGTTTAAGATCCTTTGAACGGGTTTTAATAAGTCCGATGGCACAGCTAAAAGTCCGGCATAGAATATTGAGCATAAAAGGCCATAAATGGGATCTTTCTAAAAGGCCTTTGCTGATGGGTGTGCTTAATGTCACCCCTGATTCGTTTTCAGACGGCGGCAGGTTTTTTGATATAAGATCCGCCTGCCGCAGGGCCGCGCAGATTGAAAATCAGGGCGCCGATATCCTGGATATCGGAGGAGAATCAAGCCGTCCGGGGGCCTTATCTATAGGCGTTGATGAGGAATTATCCAGGATTTTGCCCGTTATAAGGCGAATTAGAGGTAAGATCAGGATACCTATATCTGTTGACACCAATAAGCCTGAAGTGGCTGAACAATGCCTTAAAGACGGCGCTTCTCTTATCAATGACATAACAGGCCTGCGGGGGAACGGTAAAATGGCGCAGGTATGCTCCAGGTATGAGTCGGGGATTATCATAATGCACATGAAAGGAAGCCCCAGGACAATGCAAAAAAAGCCCGCCTATGACGATCTTATTGATGATATATCAGCGTATCTTAAAAGGTCTGTTTGTTTTGCCCTCCGGGCGGGGATCAGAGAGGACAGTATAATATTGGACCCTGGTATCGGTTTCGGAAAGACTGTTTGGCACAATCTATCCATTATTAATAGCTTACGCTGTTTTAAAAAAATAGGTTATCCGATTGCGGTTGGCATATCAAGAAAGTCATTTTTGGGCAATATTACCGGTTTTGATGTCTGCCAACGGGCCATTCCTAACGCGGCGGCAAACGCGATAGCCGCGTATCAGGGTGCAGACATAATAAGAGCGCATGATATAAAAGAATCCGCGGCAGTATTAAAGATAGCTTATGCCATAAGAAAATCTTGAGGCCATTATGTTGGATTATATAGCGAGTATATGGAAACCGTTTTTAGAGATAGCTATACTTTGGCTGGCGTTCTACGCAATATTAGTTTTTATCAAAGAGACCAGGGCATTCCAGGTATTAAAGGGCCTCGTCATATTTTTACTTGTGATAGTTGTGACCATGACGTTTCTTTCCCAGCGCATGGGCCTCTACACGCTTAATTGGATAATTGAAAAATTTTTTGCTGTTTTAATTTTTGCTTTTTTAGTCATATTCCATCCCGAGCTAAGGCAAGGCCTGGCCCGTATAGGGGAAAAAGGCTTATTTAAGGGGTTTGCCATTGAAGGCCATGTAATAAGCGAGATTGTGCGTGCCGCCTTTTTTCTATCAAGCAAAAAAGTAGGGGCCATCATATCAATTGAGCGGACTACGTCGCTTAAACCGTATACGGAGACAGGGACCACACTTGACGGTTGTGTCAGCCAGGAGCTTTTATCCACGATATTTATCCCAAATACTCCACTTCATGACGGCAGTGTTATCATACGCCTTGACAGGATTGTTGCAGCCGGATGCCTGTTACCTTTATCGGATAACCCTAAAATAAGCAAGGGCCTCGGAACCCGGCACAGGGCCGCTATCGGACTCACTGAAGAAACAGACGCCATTGCTATAGTTGTTTCGGAAGAGACAGGTTCCGTGTCGCTTGCCATAAGCGGCAGGCTTACTAGAGATTTAAACGAAGAAGGGCTTGAGCGCGTGCTTATTAATTTGTGCCATCCGGTTAAGCACAAAAGGAAAGCGCCTGTCAGGTTTTTTAGAAGGAAAAAAGAACCCAAGGCATAGGATTGCCGGAGCTTATTAAGGCAATCACCACTACGCGGCCTATTTTTGGCATGCAATCATTCAGGAGGCGGCAAGGTGAAGTTTATAAAAAATATCATACTGAATAATTTTTTTATTAAGCTTATATCCCTAGTCCTCGCGTTATTTGCGTGGAGTTATATAGGCGGGCAGCTGTATAAGGAAAGCCTGGGCAGGGAAACCGATACGGCTTCATTATCTATGGTTGATATCTCCGGGGAGGATATTGTAGTGAAAAAACTTCCTATCTACGCGAAAATCATGGGTGAACCCGCGCAGGATTACAAACTTGTATTAAGCAGGATATCGGTCAGGCCATCATATTCTGTTATCGCGGGGCCTGCCGATACCATAAACAATCTTACATATATTTCCACGGAGCCTATAAATGTTCAGGGCAGGAACAACAGCTTTAAAGGCCAGGCAAAGATAGCTGATATTCCTGGCTGTAAAGTCAACTACGAGGGTTCTGTCAAAGTAACAATACCCATTAGCAGGGCCAGAAAGAGGTAATGGAGGGCATTGTCTGTTATGACTACAGTGTTTGGAACGGACGGCATTAGAGGTAAGGTCGGGGTTTATCCTCTTACGGAAGACATGATTTACCATATAGGCAGGGCCGCGGCGATGTTCGCGATTGAGAAGAACGCGCATAAACGCAAGAGGCAGCGCATATCTGTGGCAAAAGATACGCGGGCTTCCGCGGATATGTTTGAAACCCAGCTGGTAAAGGGGATATTGTCCTGCGGCGTTGATGTCGTGAAATTCGGGGTCATGACAACGCCCTGCGCGGCTTTTGTTGCCAAAAAGCTTAATCATGACATGGCGGTAATAATATCAGCTTCCCATAATGGCGTGGAAGACAATGGAATAAAATTTTTTTCATCCAAAGGCTATAAACTTACCCTTGAGGAAGAGGCGCGGATGGATAGTCTCATAAAGACATTGTCATTATCCAAACCCGAGCAGGACAAGAATACCCTGGCCCCCGAAAACACGGCGGGGGCGGCTGATTACAAGCAGGGTGAGATAAAAGAAGAATACGGCGCTATCTCCGCCTATGCCGACTTGCTTAAGGGCATTATCGCGGACAATGATATAAGCGGATATAAAATCGCGGTTGATTGCGCGTTCGGAGCTGTATCAAACATTATACCGGAAATCGCGCAAAGGCTCGGTTTGGACATGTATTGCATTAATAATACTCCGGATGGAATGAATATAAACGACCGGAGCGGTTCACTGCATCCCGAGGCTGTATCCCGATATGTTCTTGATAACGGCTTAGACTGCGGTTTCGCTCTTGACGGCGACGGCGACAGGGTAATATTATGTGATGAAAAAGGGCAGATTATTGACGGAGATTTTATTTTAGCCATTATATCAAAATATCTTTACCAGAAAGGCTTATTAAACAAAAATTCCATTGCGACTACTCATATGAGCAATCTGGGCCTTGAAATTGCCGTAAGCCAATGGGGCGGCAGGGTAATAAAGACCGAGGTCGGGGACAAGTATGTTCTGGACAAGATGTCCAAGGCAAAGCTTAACCTTGGAGGCGAACAGTCAGGGCATATAGTGCTTTTAGACCATTCCACAACCGGCGACGGCCTGCTGGCAGGGCTTTTTACGCTAAAGATAATGGCCCAGGAAAAGAAGCCTCTTAGCCAGCTTGCCAGCCATATGTATAAGTTTCCTCAAATCCTGCTTAATGTGGATGTGGCCGGAAAGATACCGATAGACGAATTATCTGATACAAAAAAAGTTATACAAAAAGCGGAAAAAAAACTCGGTTCAAAAGGCAGGCTTTATATACGCTATTCGGGCACCGAAAATAAGCTTAGGATAATGGTAGAAGGCCAGGACAGCCTGGAGATAAAAGAGGTCGCTAATGATATTGCCGCGGCCGCAAAGGAAGAACTGGATGCCAAAGTTAGGCGTTAACATTGACCATATCGCGACATTGAGGCAGGCGCGCAGAGAAAATTTTCCCGATCCTGTCAAGGCGGCGCGCGTGTGCGAATTATCAGGAGCCGACAGCATTGTTTGCCATTTGCGTTCCGACAGAAGGCATATAAATGATGATGACCTGCACAGATTGAGAAAATCCGTCAGAAGCCGGCTTAACCTTGAGATGTCAATATCGCCAGAGATATTGCGTGCGGCTGTTTTAGTAAGGCCTGATCAGGCCACAATAGTTCCCGAAAAACGCAGAGAACTTACGACCGAAGGAGGACTGGATGTCTTTGGGCAAAAACTTAAGGTAGCCAGGGTCGTGAAAATGTTGAAACAGAATGACATTGTTGTAAACCTATTTATTGACCCTGAAAAGAGGCAGATAGAGGCATCGCGCGAAATAGGGGCTGATTTTGTGGAACTGCATACCGGAAGATATGCTAATGCCGCAGACGCGGCAGCCAGATTAGAGGAATTACGTAAGATCAGGGCCGCGGTATTATTCGGTAAAAAAATAGGGCTTGGAATCAACGCGGGCCATGGCCTTGACTATCAAAATGTCACGCGGATAGCAAAGATATCCTGCATTGAGGAACTAAACATAGGTTTTTCAATTATTGCCGCCTCGCTTTTTATAGGTTTGAGCGAGGCTGTCAAAGAGATGAAGAGAATAATCAATTAGGTTGTTTGCATGATTATAGGCGCCGGTGTGGATATTATTGAAATATCAAGGATAAGGAACGCCGCCAGGAAATGGAAACAGGGTTTTTTGAAAAAGATTTTTACCGATAAAGAATTGGAATATTCAACTGAAAAGATTTCATCGTATCAGCATCTGGCCGCCCGTTTCGCGGCAAAGGAAGCTGTGTTAAAGGCCTTAGGCAGCGGGCTTACAAGCAGGATGGAGTGGAAGGATATAGAGGTTTGGAACGAGCCTTCTGGTAAGCCGAATATCCGCCTTACCGGTGAGGTAAAACGGCTTAGCAATAATATGCAGGTCAAGGATATAGTAATAAGCATGTCTCATACGCGCACCTATGCTATTGCTAATGTCATATTGGTGAAATGATGTATTTCTAAATGGAAATGCTTGCCGGCCTATAACGCATGAATAATACTAAATTCAAAATTCCAAAAAGAATAGCCGATACCCATAAGGGGGATTACGGGCACATATTGATTGTGGCAGGTTCCGCGGGCATGACAGGAGCCGCGTACTTAGCCTGTGAGGCTGCCATGATTTCCGGCTGCGGGCTTGTGACGCTTGCCATACCGGAAAGCCTTGACGCTTTCATGGCCGTAAAATTGATAGAAGCTATGACAATGGCTCTGCCTGAAACAAGCCAAAAGTCATTGTCACGCGGTGCCCACGGCCGCATAATGCGTTTTTGCCGCAGTAAGGCGTCATGTGTTTTGATAGGGCCTGGTGTTTCGCGAAATAATGATACCCAATATTTAATGAGGCGGCTAATCAGGGACATTAGGGTTCCTATGGTTATTGATGCCGACGCTATTAATGCCTTGGCAGGGCATTTGTCCTGCCTTGATGGAAAAAGCGATATTGTGATAACACCCCATCCGGGCGAAATGGCAGGCCTTATCTGCTGCCAAAGCGCGTCTGTAAACAAAGATAAAATAAATGTTGCAAAAAAATTTGCCACCGAATATAATGTAACAACTGTTTTAAAAGGCCATGGGACAATAGTTGCTTCTGCCAAAGGGGAACTGTTCAGAAACAATACTGGCAACCCGGGTATGGCGTCGGCCGGCTGTGGCGATGTTCTTTCGGGTATAATATCAGCCCTGTTAGCATCAGGTATGCCAAGTTTTGAGGCGGCCAGGCTTGGGGTTTACGCGCACGGCTTAGCAGGCGATCTCGCGGCAAAAGAAACAGGCGAGATATCCTTAAGGGCAAGAGATATTATAAGGTATTTGCCGCGGGTGTTTAAAAAAATTTACGGTTAGATAAAAAGGATGGGCCGGCGTAGCTCAGCTGGTAGAGCAGCTGATTTGTAATCAGCTTGTCGGGGGTTCGATTCCTCTCGCCGGCTCCATTTTTTCAAAGAGGAATCGAATAGAGCCCTGCAATAAAATGCGACCAAGAGGAGCATTTTAAGGGCGAATGGCCGACCCGGAACGAACGAAGTGAGTGTAGGGCGCCGATTCCTCTCGCCGGCTCCATTTTTTCAAAGAGGAATCGAATAGAGCCCTGCAATAAAATGCGACAATAGGAGCATTTTAAGGGCGAATGGCCGACCCGGAACGAACGAAGTGAGTGTAGGGCGCCGATTCCTCTCGCCGGCTCCATTTTTTCAAAGAGGAATCGAATAGAGCCCTGCAATAAAATGCGACCAAGAGGAGCATTTTAAGGGCGCTAATTAAAAAATTTATGGGCAGGTGGCCGAGCGGTCAATGGCAGCAGACTGTAAATCTGCCGGCTTTCGCCTACGAAGGTTCAAATCCTTCCCTGCCCACCATGTATTATGAAAAAAGTTTCCATTCAGTTCTGAATTCGCATTACATTTTTCCTATTGTAGACAGGTGAAGCGTTATTTTTCTAAACAAAAATACCCCCATTATTTTTAGGAGATAATATGGCCAAGGTCTTGATTGTATATTATTCGCGGACAGGCAATACGAAGAAGATGGCGCAACTTATCGGTGAGGGCCTGAAAGCGCAGGGGCATAATGCTGTTATCAAAGAAACGGATAAAGTTTGTTTGGATGATTTAAAATCCGCGGATGGTATTATAATCGGTTCGCCTACTTATTACGGAGGCATGGCAGGGCACATCAAAATACTGCTTGACGAATCAGTAAAATTTCATGGCAGCCTTGATGGAAAACCTGGCGCCGCATTTTCCACCGCGGTAAACATCGCCGGGGGCAGTGAAACGACGATACTTGATATACTGAATGCGATGCTTATACACGGAATGATCATACAAGGCGATCCGTCAGGCAGTCATTACGGCCCGGTTTCCATTGGCGCTCCCGACGAAAGAGCGCGGGCCCAATGCCAGAGATTCGCCCAGAGGTTCGCGCGATTATTAGTTATGGCCTGCAAATGAAATCCTACACCCAATACCTATGGTTTGATACCGAAAAACGCCGGCAAATAATCAACATAACCGGACAGATACAGCAGGCTGTTAAGGAAAGCGCGGTTAAAGAAGGGCTTTGCCTCGTAAATGCCATGCATATAACTGCCTCGGTTTTTATTAATGATGATGAGCCGGGGCTTCACAGCGACATTATGCGATGGGTTGACAGCCTTGCTCCGGAAGGAATTGACAGATACAGACACAATCTTACTGGTGAGGATAATGCCGACGCGCACCTAAAGAGAACTATTATGGGCAGGGAGGCGGTTGTCGCGGTAACAAGGTCTGCCCTGGATTTAGGGCCATGGGAACAAATCTTTTATTACGAGTTTGACGGAAAAAGAAAAAAGAGGGTATTGGTAAAGATAATTGGCCAGTAATAGAACCTGCTTTGAGCAGGGTTTTATATTGGTGTTAGAAAAATTTTTTGATCTTATTATATTATCAAGCGGGAGTAGCTCAGTTGGTAGAGCGTCTGCCTTCCAAGCAGACTGTCGCGGGTTCGAGCCCCGTCTCCCGCTCCATTTTATTTTTGGCAGAATTATCAGGGGCGAGAATAGAGCCCTGTAATAAAATGCGACAATAGGAGCATTTTAAGGGCGAATGGCCGACCCGAAACGAACGAAGTGAGTGCAGGGCGCCGAGCCCCGTCTCCCGCTCCATTTTATTTTTGGCAGAATTATCAGGGGCGAGAATAGAGCCCTGTAATAAAATGCGACAATAGGAGCATTTTAAGGGCGAATGGCCGACCCGAAACGAACGAAGTGAGTGTAGGGCGCCGACCCTTGCGTAAAAAGTTTTTTTATGCCTGCCCCGCTTGATTTTACGTTATATATAGTGTATATTTTACATATGAATGCGCATCCGGAAAGAGACGATAAGGAAGTAAGGCTTTTTGGCGATAAAAGCATACGTGAAGAGGCCTATCGCAAGAAGATACTTCAACTTGAAAAAGAGGTATCAAAGCTTGAGTCGCTTATTAAAGGGCAGAGCAGCAGTCCTGGCCAAGTCAGTGTCCACCAACCGCACAACCTGAACAATCTCTATCATGATAGTCTTTTATCATTTGATGTCAGGATAAAACGAGAGCAGGAACTTTTGCAGAAAAGGGCGACAGAAATCACGCAGAGCCTTGACGCTCATTCACATAAGGCCCTGGTTGACATAGAGCGTCTATATAAAAAGCAGATGCGGTTCTTGTTTCTTTTGGCAGCGGCCATGATATTATTTTTTGGCCTGTGTTTGTTTGGCATAAGGCAGTACATATTGCCTGTTCCCCGCGATGGTATGGCAAATGCCGCCGTAATGGACAACAATGTTTATCGTATTCGTAAGGCTTTTTTCGCGGATTCAAGGTATCGTTATTATTATAGCGTTGGTGAGGTCAGGTTTGCCGATAATAAATTTGATGTTGACATTAATTTCCACAGCACATTGCGCGACGACCAGTTATTAAGAGCGGTTGCCCGCGATGCCGCTCGTATATTTAACAGAGTATCCGGCAAATCGCCAGGCGAGATTAGTTTGTTTCGTGCCGGCAGGGTAATAGCCAAGATAAGCATTCCCGGCAGAGATTCAAGGGCTTTTATAAGTTATTATCGTTAGGTAATTTTTTTATCTTCCACGCGGTTTCCCGCGTGTTAAAACCTGCCAGCAGCTCTTGTTTTTACCCTTTAAAAAATATTTAAAAAAAATATTTAAAAAAAATCTTGACAAAAAACAATTTTTTGCTAAACTATATACTCTATTTCTATTTAAGCAGTAATAGCGCGCAAAGCTATGGCGGCTTTCTGCGCTGCTGTAGCTCAGTAGGTAGAGCGCGTCCTTGGTAAGGACGAGGTCATGGGTTCAATTCCCGTCAGCAGCTCCAGGTGACGTTTTTTTGTTTCTTAATCCGTTTATATAAGTATAAATTTATCTTAAGGAGGTCCAAATGGCAAAAGAAAAATTCTTGAGAACGAAACCCCATCTCAATATCGGGACCATAGGGCACGTGGACCACGGTAAGACGACCCTTACGTCAGCTATC
>JAQUQI010000019.1 GCA_028716165.1 Candidatus Omnitrophota bacterium | reverse complement strand
TAATATGGGCTGGGTTACTACCACTTCTCCGTTTACAATGCCCTGGATGAGTTTGTTTTGTTCATCTATCTCTATTTTGTAAGAAGAGCGGCGGATTTCTTGGATATTGGTGCCATAGGTCTGATTGAAGCGGGTTTGGTTGGCCTGGTAGGCTGACTCCGCCGCGGCCTGGTAAGGTGTTAATATTGATAAGGCTATTTGGGCATAGGCTTCGGCTACATGGTTTCGGACATCCCAATCACTATCATTAAACAATCCTATAAGCTTGTCTAAGATCTCTATTCTTTTGGCTTCATCATAGATAGATAAGGCTATCTGGCCATAGGCTTTGGCTGCGGAGTCTCGGACAAGCCATTCACTGTCATTAAATAATCCTGTAAGCTTGTCCAGGACTTCTATTCTTTTAGCTTCATCCCGGATGGATGAGACTATCTGGCCACAGGCTTCGGCTGCGGAGTCTCGGACATCCTCATCACTGTTATTAAACAATCTTGTAAGCTTGTTCAGAACTTCTATTTTTTTGGTTTCATCCTGGATGGATGAGGCTATCTGGCCGCAGGCTTCGGCTGCACAGCCTCGGACATCCTCATATACATCATCAAGTAATCCTGTAAGCTTGTCTAAGATCTCTATTCTTTTAGCTTCATCCTGGATGGATGAGGCTATTTGGCCGCAGGCTTCGGCTGCACAGCCTCGGACATCCTCATATACATCATTAAGTAATCCTGTAAGTTTGTCTAAGATCTCTATTCTTTTAGCTTCATCCCGGATGGATGAGGCTATTTGGCCATAGACTTTGGCTGAGGATTTTCGGACATCCGAATCACTGTCATTAAACAATCCTGTAAGTTTGTCTAAGATCTCTATTCTTTTGGCTTCATCCCGGATGGATGAAACTATCTGGCCGCAGGCCTCGGCTGCGGAGTTTCGGACAGACCAATTGCTGTCATTAAACAATCCTGTAAGCTTGTTCAGAACTTCTATTTTTTTGGTTTCATCCTGGATGGATGAGACTATCTGGCCGCAGGCTTCGGCTGCACATCTTCGGACAAGGCCTTCACTGTCATTAAACAATCCTGTAAGCTTGTCTAAGATCTCTATTCTTTTGGCTTCATCCCGGATGGATGAGACTATCTGGCCGCAGGCCTCGGCTGCACAGCCTCGAACATCCCAATATTTATCATTAAACAATCTTGTAAGCTTATCCAGGATTTCTATCTTTTTAGCTTCGTCCTGGATGGATGAGGCTATCTGGCCGCAGGCTTCGGCTGCACGTCTTCGGACAAGGCCTTCACTGTCATTAAACAATCCTGTAAGTTTGTCTAAGATTTCTATTCTTTTAGCTTCATCCTGGATGGATGAGGCTATCTGGCCGCAGGCTTCGGCTGCGGAGTCTCGGACAAGCCAATTGCTGTCATTAAACAATCCTATAAGTTTGTCTAAGATCTCTATTCTTTTGGCTTCATCATAGATAGATAAGGCTATCTGGCCATAGGCTTTGGCTGCGGAGTCTCGGATATCCGAATTACTGTCATTAAACAATCCTATAAGCTTGTCTAAGATTTCTATTCTTTTAGCTTCATCCTGGATGGATGAGGCTATCTGGCCGCAGGCTTCGGCTGCGGAGTCTCGGACAAGCCAATTGCTGTCATTAAATAATCCTGTAAGCTTGTTCAAGATTTTTGTCTTTTTGGCTTCATCCTGGATGGCTGAGGCTATCGGGCCTAATGCTTTTATACCTGCCGGGGTATTTATAATGCCAAACATGTCAAGCATCTCAAGCGCAAGTTCGGGAAGAAGTGCGGCCAGAGACAGTATGGCCGCTTCTTGAGATTCCTCGTCTTGTTTATTCAATAATCCAACTATACGCGTAATGACAGGTTGTATCTGCTTGGGCAGGCCTGTCCCGATATGGTATATAATATACGCCCCTGCCAAACCATATTGGCTTATAAGCTTCTCAAGGTCATCAGAGGGATCTCCAAATATAGGCTCTAAGTCTATGCCTTTTAAGGCTTCCATGCTATAGATAAGGCCTTTTATGGTGTCTTTGTCTTTATCGCTCTGGAGGCGTTTATAATAGATCTCTCTTAATGCCCAGGCTAAGGCAATATTGGGATTTAGGTGTTTGTGCTGTTTTATAAAGTCAGCTATCCTTATTATCTCGCGCAAGGATACCCTGTATCCTTCGGGGGTATCCTGGCCTATCATATTACCCCTTACAAGGTCCTGGAATTTGTTGTGGAAAGAGATAATTTCATTTACATCTAACTTTACTTCGTCAAATACGACTGTTGGATCGGGTTTAAAATAATTAATCGTTGATTGCGGCCTCAACGATGATTTGTTCTGCGCAAAGTGACAATTATCAGCAAGAGAAATCTGAAAGTTAGATGTTATAGTAAATATAATTGATACAATTAATGATATGCATCTTAAATAAAAACTATAACACCTTTTATATTTAAATTGACCATGATCCATAAACACAAATTCCTTAATTATTATATAATAGGTTTATTCATCAATAGTTGCATTTTTAGATAGTTTTTATAAGTTTTTTAAATATATAGTAAATATAGCATATACTTAAAGTTATGTCAATGGCATCGCATTAAATTATGTAAAATATTACCGAAACACCTGTAGCAATGATTCCAATGTAAAACAATATCCTGAATCTTTACCACTTAGGGGCATGAAAATAGCCCCCGCTTCTTGCTTCCACAAAAAATCAACGGGGGCTATTCGCCTATCTGCTTCATTCAACCAGGCCTAAAAAGCTATTATCGCTTTTTCAACTTGAAATAGGTCTTGCTTGACAAAGGCTATATTTTCTTATTCAACTTCTTCTGCAATTCTTTAGCGTCTTTATTGGCTTTCGCTTCAGCTTCCTTACCTTTCTTCTTTGCCTGCGCTTTGGCTTCTTTTGCCTTTTTCTTCGCTTCATTCATCTGTGCCTTACGCGCTTTTACTGCTTCATTAACTTTTGCAGACAAAGCTCTGCCTTTTAATCCCTGCTCTTTGGCCTGCTTAACAGCTTGAGATACAACACTCTTCGCTTCCTGCGCCGTAGCGCCGTTTTTGACAAGCGTTTTTACCGACGCGGCTACAGATGGGGTTTCCTTCGCCGTGATAACTCCTGAATCTTGCAATTCAGCTGTCACCTGCTTAGTAACCTTAGAAACATCTTCCGCGTATGCCCAGGCCGCAAACCCCGCCACCAACATTGTAACTAACAGCAATTTTCTCATACCTCCTCCTTTCGTAAAAATACTATTATTCAAAATCAGAAATATCAGCAACCAGCTCACATCTGTGAAGCCGCCGCTTAACTGTTATTTTACCAGCAAACACGGTAAAAATACACTTATATTTTAGTCAGTGTCAATCCAAAATTAAAATGTCCGGTTTTAATTAAAAGTAGCAGTAGCAGCTTTTCTTTCTTTTTGGTTCTTTTTCTTTCTTTGTTAATACTGTGAATTAGTGTATAACTCATGATACTTTTCGCATCCTAAACTTCCTAAACAGTCTGTAGGGGTGGTCACGAGGCAATATATACCTTGGTTTTCGTTGTTTTAGCTTTTGTTTTGGCTTTTGAGGCCTTTTATCTATAAGCTTATGCTTAAGCTGGCTATCCTTGTAATAAATATAAAACTTGCCATTTAAGCGCTCTTCTATTGTGACTTCTTTTGCCTGTACAGGCTCTAATATCTGGTAGAATCGGTTATTATGCTGTATTGTAAAGTCATTCCTTAAGGCTGTTTTATCCTTTATTGAGAAGACCCTGTCTAAATTAATATCTTTAGGAACAGGCCTGTGAAGATTAGCCGGCTTTAAAGCTATTACTGCAAACATAGCATTATGCCTGCCTATATAAGAACCTAATAGAGTGTTTGCGTCTTTTATTGTGCTGATATTCGCAAGCCTTAACTCTTTGACAAGCCTGTCCTGATGGGTTTTAAAAGAACGCTCTATCCTTCCTTTGGCTTGGGGTGAATTAGCGTGTATTGCATCAACTTCGAGCTCTTTTAAAGCACTTTCAAACTGGCTTAAGGCCTTGGCATTACTAAATTCAGCTTCTAAGTTTAATTTTGCAGTCGACTTATAGGTAGAATGCCTGTCAAGGTATACGCTTTGAGGTATGCCGTAACGGATAATATGTCGCTTAAAGGAATCCATGGCCGGCATTGTACCTTCATAATCATAGAACCTTGCGTATATCTTGCCTGTGGCATCATCTATATAACCCATAAGCACGCAATGGGGGCCTCATTCCTCTACCCACGCATGATGTGAGCCGTCAAGTTGTACTATCTCCCCGGACGAGTGCTTTCGCTGGCGCCATTGCCTGTGTTTGCGCTGTTTGCGCTTTATTGTCCATGCATTGTATTCCATGAGCCAATTGCGAAGAGTCTGATCTGCTATTTTTATCTTATCTGCCTCAAAGAGCTTTTCATTGGCAAGGGTAGGACCAAAGTCGTAGTATTTTTCACGGTATAATTTTATTGTATGTTTTTTTATGTCCTGAGGGAATGCCCTGTTGGAAGGCTTTCCCCTTGAGCCATGGATTATAGCCGAGTCGCCATATTGCCTTACATTGCTTATTATTCTTATTTGCCTGTCAGATAGGCCTAATATACTATTTGCGTCTTTTTGCTTTAATCTTTTGTCTATTACCTTGTGTACTATGTGTAACCGTTTTAATTCCCTTTGGCTCATTAAGATAATGTCCTTTCCTGCCATAATAGCCTCCTTCCGAAAGCAGTATTATAGCATGTTTCAAATAGGACATTTCTAAATGTGTAAAAAGCGGACATTTTAATTTTGGCTTGACAGGATAAGAATAATTCTCTTGACTATTTTTAGGTTTGATACTATAATCGAAAATGAATCGAAAGTAAGAAACTAGGATATGCTTACAAAACGCAAAAGACAAATATTAGACTTCTTGAAGGCCTATATAAATAAACATCACTACTCTCCTTCCTTAGAAGAAATAAAAAAACATTTCCGATTATCCTCCGTAGCCACGATTCATTACCATATACGCCAATTACAAGATATGGGTTTTTTGGATAAAACAAATAACCATCCTAGAACGATAGACGTCCCAGCGGAACAAAAATTAATGCGGATTCCAATTCTTGGTACTATTGCGGCCGGGCAACCCATTGAGGCAATTGAAAACAAAGAAAGCATCGCCATACCCCAAAGCAAAATTAATTCTAACGATGAATATTTTGCATTACGAGTAATTGGGAATAGCATGATAGATGAAAATATAAATGAAGGCGATATTATCTTAGTAAGAAGACAATCAGTAGCTGAAAATGGACAAAAGATAGTTGCACTTATTGATAATTATAAAACGACTCTAAAGAAATTCTATAAAGAAAGAGGGCATATTAGACTTCAGCCTGCAAATAAATTCATTGAGCCAATTATTATAGATAAAAAGAGAGAATTTATTATACAAGGCGCAGTAGTTGATGTTATAAAGAATGCTGCCTCCAAACCCCTAACTATTACACCTCCAGTTAAAGATAAACCCAAAAAACATGATAAATTAACCTTAAACAAAATTATTTGTGGGGATGCGATTGAAGAAATTAGAAAAATTCCGGATGAATCCTGCCATGTTATTATTGCTGATCCTCCTTATAATATTGGCAAAGATTTCGGCAATAATTTAGATAAAAGAGACTTGGAAGAATATATTGCATGGTGTAAAACATGGATTAATGAATGTACCAGAATAATGAAGCCCCGCGCCACAATGTTTATCTATGGATTCAGTGAAATCTTAGCTTATTTATCTGTTGAGATTCCCTTAAACCGGAGATGGCTAATTTGGCATTATACTAATAAAAATGTGGCCTCTCTCCAATTCTGGCAAAGGAGCCATGAAGCAATTATCTCTTGTTGGAAAAATGATCCTGTTTTTAATAGGGATGATGTACGAGAACCTTATACTGAAGGATTCTTAAATGGAGCGGCCGGAAAAGTTAGAGCAGGAACTGCAGGGCGATTCAGCCGAAATGGAAAAGAAACTATTTATAAAGCGCATGAAGCAGGAGCATTGCCTAGAGATGTTATTAAAATACCTGCATTAGCCGGAGGCGCTGGCATGACCGAACGTTGGTTTTTATGTAAAACCTGCGATAACGTTTTTAAGCCAGGCGCCCTTAAGAAACATATTAACCATGATATAACAAAACACCCAACACAAAAACCTTTAGAGCTCTCGGAAAAGCTAATTAAATCATCGATACCTAAAAATGGCGGCACAGTATTGGCTCCTTTTGCCGGAGTAGGTTCGGAATGCGTAGCAGCTAAACAACTTGGACTATCTTATATCGGAATTGAACTGAATCCTGATTATATCAGGATTGCAAATAAAAGGTTGGATAGTATTGAAGTGCAGAATACCCTCAAATTATTCTAATCGTAAAGCGCCTTCTCTTCTTCAAAAATTGTTGGCGTAAAAACTGTAAAACCATTCTTTAGAATTTTAATCTTTCCTGTATCTAACCAATCAGCCTTAAACTCACTATAGGCCTTTTTAAACCCTCCCTTCTTTTTATTTGGATCTAGAAGCATGTCAAAATTTGGAACTTTGTAAACAATTTTAATAAATTTTCCATAAAGCTGCTTTTTGGGCTTCTTTTCCGCCCTTACCTCTCTGCTAAAAGTCTCTTTTTTAACCTGGTAATTCAACTTTTTCCCTTTATAAGTAACTCTAAAGTCGGCTCCTTGATGATCTAATTCTGAAGACATTTCTACAGATTCTTCTCCAAAAACCGCTTCGGCTACGTAACCAGCATGAATTTGAGTAATGATACTCGCCCAAGTACGGTAAATCCTCGCAGGCAAACCTTTATAAAAACAGGTCCTGCACATCTGAGTCTTGTTACGAAATAATTCTAGATTTTTGCGATATAATTTCTTGTATTCCTCATAGAATTGTTCGTAAGAAAGTGTTCTTCTTTTATCCCAATAAGTCTTATAGAGCAAATCTAATGCTTGAATTTCTTTAGGCAAATCCATTTCAACTATTTTAATAGGCATGAATCTATTACGATAGTTACTCAAGTCTACAGTCTCTAAAAACTTTTCAAATTGTTTATTGTCCATGTTAGCCATATCTTTCCATTAAAATAATTCTCTTACAGAAACATTAAGTGCTTTTGCAAGCTTGGCAATATTTTTAAGCGCAATGTTTCTTTTCCCGCATTCAATCTGACCGATATATGTTCGATGCAAATCAGCTAACTCAGCAAGCTTCTCTTGAGAAAGATCCTTCTTGAGACGATATTTACGCACCTTAGCGCCAAATTGTTCTAAAATTAATGCCATAATAACTCACTCCTTTATTGACACTATTATATATTTATGTTATATTTAAGTCTACAGAATCCGAGTAACATATATTAATAGAAAATGGTTGTTTTTTCCTAAAAATTTCAGCAGTTTTTTAAAAGATAGCGCTAGGCGGGGCGCGGCCCCCACCCGGCGCAAGCCACAGCTGCGCCGCACACGCATTGCATTAGCACGCAACGAGCGGCCCAGCGAGCGCCTATAAACTATGAGGGGAATTGGCATGGATTCGTGGAGATTTTCAACAGAAATTATCTCTTACACAATTCCAGCTTCTTATCTCTGGTAAGGCCTTTGATGTAACATTCACGCTTTTGAGCCTGGGATTTGGTTGGGCATTCTTCGGAATAAATGAGCTTTACTGGCCAGCGATATTTGGTATAACGACAGCCATTACCTTTATTATGGTCGTTTACTCGACGAGAAAGGTTATTGGTAACACCTGTATATAGGGTTTTATCGCGACAATCTATAATGTAGACATGCCAGGACATGGTAAGGAAACACTCCCGGGTTGTGTGGTTTTAATGAGTAAGGCTCTTCGGCCACTCAAAAGGTTATGGCCTAAGGCACTTCGGGTGCTTCGCACCCTCAGTGCCAAAATTTTGCCTTTAGGCAAAATTTTGGGGTGGCTAACGGGAGTTGAACCCGTACCAAGAGAGCCACAATCTCTCGTGCTGCCGCTACACCATAGCCACCACAATTGGTTAATAGCTAATTGCAAATAGCTATTATCAATATGTTTTTTCTACCTTATCAAGGTCCTTCGCTGCACATGAAATCCTCCTATTTGTCGGATTTCACTGCTTGTTCAGGGCCAAACATTGCTTTGCAAAACTAAGGTCCTTCAATACCTACAATACGCCTATTCGGCGTATTGCTTTACGGTATTTCAGGGCCATTTTTGCCTCCGCAAAAATGGCGTGCCCGGTAGGACTCAAACCTACGACCCTCTGCTTAGAAGGCAGATGCTCTATTCAACTGAGCTACGGGCACACTTAGTTAACAGTTCACAGATAGGTGAAAAATCAATCGTTAACTACAACATTAACATTTCTTAACAAAGAACTAATTAAACCATTTATCATTTTAGCCAATTCATTGCAATTGACTGTAAGCTTTTCGTATACATCTTCTCCTATATATGACTGCTTTAAAGAAATTTGAAGCAAAGGAACGCACTCATATATGGAACCTCTCGCTATTCTTAAAAATTATGCGAAATCCCGTTTATTAGATCTGCCATTCCCTTCTGCTATATTATCAGGTATAGAAATAGATGCTCTTCTAATCTGGCCTGCTAAGACATGTATTCCTTCCGCAACAGATAAAGCTTTTTTATACACATCCAATTTCTCAAAGTCAAAGGCCATATCTTTACCTGTGAACTAAACTGGTCGGGGCGCTGGGATTTGAACCCAGGGCCTCCTGCTCCCAAAGCAGGCGCGCTAAGCCAAACTGCGCTACGCCCCGATATCTCTGTAAAGCCTTATAGAATCTGTTGTTTTTTTAGAAATTTCACAATAGAAAGCCTCCGAAAGATTGAAAAAGAGGCTAATTATAGTATATTTTGTTATTATACTTGTGATACCGCGTATAGTCAATCATAAAACAGCCCGTAAAAAACAGGCATATCAGGGCAAAAATATCCCCGTATTTAGTATAAAAGCTAAACCCGGGCCGCGGGCTTAAGCCTATTTCATCGGTTATAAAACCCTCCACAAATATATTCTTACCGCCCGCATTTATCTGGCGGTATATCCTCCCGGCCTTGTTTATAAAACAGGTAAGCCCCGTATTGGCAGAGCGGACAAGCGGCCTCCTATTCTCTATCGCCCTGAAAACAGAATTTGCGGCATGCTGATAAGCGGCGGAGGTTTTGCCAAACCACGCGTCATTGGTAATGTTTACCATAAAATCAGCGCCTTTAATGACAAAACGCCTGGCAAGCGCGGGGAAGATATCTTCAAAGCATATCAGACAGGCAAAAGCATGCTGTCCGGTATTCGCGAGATTAAACAAGGTATATTCACTTCCGCTCATAAAATTTCCTGTTATGGGCAAAACCGGCCTTAAGGCGCCTAAATATTTCTCAAAAGGTATAAATTCTCCAAACATCACAAGGCGCAGTTTATCGTATCTTTGCAGTATCTGCCCGCGCTCGGAATAGAGTAAGGCGCTATTAAACTCAACAAAACCGTTTTCATCATCAATGCCTGCCATAGGAGCGCCCAAAAGCAGGCGCGCTCCGGACGTCTTGGCAATTTCTTCGGCATAAGACATAAGCCGCGCTTCCTTGTTAAGATAACCTGGTATAGCGGTTTCAGGCCATATTATCATATCAGGCCCCGACTCTTCTGCCTGCATGGTAAGCTCTTTATAGCGGCTTAGTATATAATTTTTATATTGTATATCCCACTTCTGGGTCTGCTTGATATTGGCCTGTATAAGAGACAGCCTGATAGTTGTGCCATTTTTTTTACCGCCGGTATCATATACGGACATCTGCAGGCGGCTGTAGTAAAAAATTAAAACAAAAATAACCGCTAATATAAGCCATGATAAAAAAACACGGGGCTTTATTCCTTTTAAGAAACCGCCATTAAACGCGGGTAAAAAATCATTGCTGTTATCCTGTCTAAAAAATATTAATTTAAGCGTTAAGAAAACGCAGATATTGGCAAGCACTATCAGAAAAGACACTCCATAAGCGCCGGTGATATCAGCTATTTGTATAAGGGGTAATTGCCTGTATTGGGAATATGCCAAAAGATTCCAGCCTATACCTCCAAAAAAATTAGATCTGGCATATTCAAGCAATACCCACACGGAGGGCAGGGCTAAAAAAAACACGCGTCGGTTTGCGCCTTTTTTGCTTACCTTCATTGCCATCAGGCAGAATATGCCGAAAATACCGAAATAAAGCCCTTGATATAGAGACAGGAATAACCAGCCTGTTAGTGTTACCCGGGCAAGCCAATACATAGAGGCTGTAAAAAACAATAAACCGCATAGATACGAAAACGCAAAGGCCCTCTTATAAGACAGGCCTTCAATGGCAAAAAATAACGGGACCAGGCCTATCCATACCGTATACGGAAAATTAAATGAGGAAAAACCGAGTGCCAATAAGAGCGCGCTTGAAATGGATAAAAAAAGGCAAGGATTCATTCGTGAAAAAACCGGCGCATATTTTTTATACCCCTGTTCGCGAAGAAACCGGCCGGCTGATATACCGGGCCGGCGCATAAGGCCGGGGCAAAGACAATTCTTAAAAGAGGCTATTTCCCGCAGCATTTTTTATATTTTTTACCACTTCCGCAGGGGCAGGCGTCATTTCTGCCGACCTTTGGCTCATTACGCTTGATCGGACTTGGCGCGCTTTCTTGAGATGTGTTATAATTCTGACGCGGCGGCATGGCCATATCAATATCACCGGATGATAATGTGCGGGGCGGATTTATATCCCTTATCGGCACGGGCGAATCGTGCACAAACCTGCGCGGCACAGAACCAAAAACTCCCTGGGCATTCTGGGTCTCTATGGCTTGTATCCTGAATATATATCCGAGCGAATCATCTCTTATAGAGTCTATCATGGACATAAACATATCATAAGCCTCCCTCTGGTATTCTACAAGGGGGTCTCTTTGTCCATACCCTCTAAGATGTATGCCTTCTCTTAAATGGTCTATGCC
>JAQUQI010000018.1 GCA_028716165.1 Candidatus Omnitrophota bacterium | reverse complement strand
CAATTTGCACTTATTAACAAAGAAAGAAAAAGAACCAAAAAGAAAGAAAAGCTGCTACTGCTACTTTTAATTAAAACCGGACATTTTAATTTTGGTAAAAACCGGACATTTTAATTTTGGCTTGACATAATGTAAAATATTGCTTGTAATTTTAGCCTTGTATGATATAATTTTTATACTATGTCTAATGAATTAGATATTCCACAGCAAACGGAATTCCTTATAAAACTTCAGGATATAGATATTCAGATTTACAAAATGAAAGCAGAACTTGACGACAGGCCCGGACAGATTGTTTTGCTCAAGGCCTCGCTTGAGTCCAAAAAATTAGGCGTCAAGAAAGCCGAAGACAATCTTAAGGCGCTGCAGCTTGAGCACAAGGGAAAAGAGGTGTCCTTGGGCTCAAAGGAGTCGGAGATAAAAAAACTGGAAGCACAGCTATACCAGATAAAGACAAATAAAGAATACACGGCTATGATTAATGAGATAGGCAGCCGGAAGGCGGATAATTCTCTGCTTGAGGAAGAGATAATCAACCTTATGGATACTATTGATCAGGCAAAAAAGACACTGGAATCTGAAAAAGAAAAATTCAGCCAAGAATCAAAAAAAACAGAAGAGCAGACAGCCTTGGTTGAGAAAGATATAAGCAATATCAAATCGGACATTGAGCAGTTGAACGCCAAAAGACAGCAGATAGTTCCGCTATTAGACGGTAAACTCTTAGCCGAATACGAGCGCATACTTTTAGGCAGGGACGGCCAGGCGCTTGCCCGTATCGTGAACGGAGCCTGCGGAGGATGCTATATGCATATGCCCTCGCAGGTTATCAACGAGATCAAAATGAAGCAGGCTATCATAAAATGCGAAAACTGCCAGCGGATGCTTTATATAACCGATGAAGAAGACAAAGCGTGATTTTTTATCTTTATATGTTGACGGCGCCGCGCGCGGAAACCCCGGTCCGGCGGGAGTGGGTATAATCCTTGAGGATGAAGACAGGCAGGTTGTAGGAAATATTGATAAATTTATAGGAAATGCTACCAATAATGTGGCCGAATACACGGCTCTTATCACCGGCATGGAAGAGGCCCGCAGATTAGGCGCTAAAGCTATTTCAATTAATACGGACAGCGAATTGCTGGCAAAACAATTATCAGGAGAATACAAGGTAAAAAACCCCGTGCTTAAAGGCCTGCATGAGAAAGCAAGGAAGGCCCTTGTTCATTTTGACAAGGTGATAGTCAATAATATCCCGAGAGAGCAGAACAAGGGCGCTGATAAACTGGCGAACAAGGCCATAGATGCCGCAATGCCGCCAAAGAGCGGCAGGTCTTTTGTTTTAAAATAAGATGTCCGGATTATTGTTCTTTGAAGAATATGACGCGCGCCTGATGGCCGCTGCCGTCAGAGTGTTTTGCCCGGTAAAAAATACCTCGGGTAAACCTGGCGGCAGAGGAAAGTCCGAGCACCACAGGACAGCGTAGCGGGTAACGCCCGTCCCCCTGCAGGTTTTATCCATGCAGGGGCGGATTACCTTTTCAATGCCTTAGGGTTTTGAAAAGGTCGCCTTTTTGCGGGATGTTTTAGAAAGGCGAGAGCCACAGAGACGAGTAGCGATTTATTGCGTATGGCCATAAGGGCCTGCGGGCAAGACTGCCCGCGGCCTTTTATACTAATCCATAACAATGGTCGTGAGATGAAACGCGGCAATCTCTACGCGGTGCAAGACCAAATAGGCCCTGCCATAGGAGCTGTCCGTTCCTTAGTTCGCGGGGCGGGTCAGGTCGCTGCTTTCCCCTAAAAAGGAAGACGATCCTGTTAGCAATAACAGGGCCAGATAGATGGCCATCCGGTGAAAATAACGCCTTGGATATTTATCACGTAGGCGCTTATGCCGCAAGGCTTGGCGTAATTCTTTTACGCAATGCCGCGCCGGCATAATTTCATTGACAGAACTCGGCTTATAGGCGCTCGTTATATTCTTCACGTATATTTGAAAGGATACCAGTATGGATCAGTTAAGACAGCTGCTTGAGTTGATGAACAACCTTAAGGCGTCGGACCTTATCTTTGCCGCCGGCGCGCCTCCGATGCTGCGTTTAAGAGGAGAGATGCAGTCTATCAAATATCAGAATCCGATGAAATCCGATGAGATTGAGCAGTTGCTTGCCTCGGTACTGACAGAAGAACAGATGCTGCGTTTTAAAAAAGACAAGGAGTTGGACGCGTCATTCGGTGTTGAAGGTATCAGCCGTTTCAGGCTGAATGCCTATTACCAAAGGAGCTCAATAGGTATGGCCATCAGGCTTATACCATTTGATATACCGAAAATCAAGGATTTGGGCCTGCCTGAAATGGTAGTTGATTTTGTAAATAAACCTAACGGGCTTATTCTTGTGACAGGGCCTACCGGCAGTGGAAAGTCTACCACGCTTTCAAGCATGCTTGAGCATATAAATGAAAGACGGCGTTGCCATATTATCACCATAGAAGACCCTATTGAGTTTATCCATTCGCATAAGAAATCTATTGTAGATCAGCGCGAGATCGGCAGTGATACTTCGTCTTTCAGCGAAGCCCTGCGGCATGTATTGCGTGAATCACCGGATGTCATTATGATCGGCGAGATGAGGGACCTTGACACGATAAGCACGGCGCTTACGCTTGCTGAAACAGGGCATTTGATACTTGCGACACTGCACACTCACAGCTCTACACACGCAATCAGCCGTATAATGGATGTTTTTTTGGCCGAGCAACAACAGCAAGTGCGTATACAGCTTGCCTCCGTGCTTGTCGGAGTTATTGTCCAGGAGCTTTTACCGAGAAAAGATAAAGACTCTTTAGTGTTGGCATACGAGATCATGAATGTTAACCCCGCGATAAGGCATCTTATACGCGAAAATAATCTGCATCAGCTTTATTCCGCTATACAGACAGGCGCCAAAGACGGTATGATAACCTTGAACGGGTCTCTCGCAAGGCTGGTAATGGAAAATGTTATTGACGAGGATATTGCCATGCAGAGGTCTAATGACCCGAAGGAATTAGAGGGCCTTATCCAGCGTATGAGAGGCTAATCTTTGATGATGTCCTGGCATAAGCTTATAAGCCTGCTGTTGTTTTTTTGCCTGTATCATATCAATTTTGTTTACCCCTATTCTGAATATAATCTTGCTACCGGAAAAGAAGAAACCCTGTTGATACCCATTGAAAAAGAAATAGAGATGGGCCGGTCCATATCCGAACAGGTGGAAAAAAAATATAAACTTGACGAAAATTATCTGAACCAGGAAAAGGTTGCCAGGATAGGGCAGATGATAGCGCTTGTTTCTGACAGGAAAGAGCTTGTATTCAGGTTCCGGGTCCTTGATGTTGATGATACGGAAAATGCCTTTGCCCTGCCCGGCGGCTATATCTATATATTTAAGGCCCTTCTTGAAAAACTTGATGATGATGAAATAGCCGCCATATTGGCCCACGAAGTGGGACACGTCTGTGCCCGGCACAGCATAAAGAGGCTTCAGGACAGCATAGGCTACCAGGTAATGCAGATACTCGTTGTAAGCGGGGCCAAAGATTCTTACACAAAATACAAGGCAGGAGAAGCTCTGGGCCATTTGATGCTCGCCAACAGCAGGGAACATGAGTATGAGGCTGATGCCCTGGCCGTTAAATATCTCAAAAAAACAGAGATAGATCCCAATGCCATGGTCAGGGCGATTGATAAGCTCATCAAGTGGCAGATGGCAGGTAAAACCGGCCCGAAGCGTTACTGGTATACGCATCCGTATCTTTCGGCCAGAAGGGCTAAGATAAACGAAGAGATACTTGGGCATATGACATTTCAAGACTATATGAATGTGACGGACGAAGAAAATTATGTCGTTCCTTATTGAGGTCCGCCGCGGATGATTGAGAAGTTATTTAAATTAAAAGAAAATAATACGGATGTTCGGACAGAGGTCATAGCCGGTATCACGACTTTTATGACAATGGCTTATATCATCTGCGTTCAACCGGCTATTCTCTCAACGGTCGGTATGGATTTTAAATCCGTTATGGTGGCAACCTGTCTTGCCAGCGCGATCGGGTGCTTTCTTATGGCATTGCTGGCTAATTATCCCATAGCGTTAGCGCCGGCCATGGGACACAATGTTTATTTCACGTATGTGGCATGTCCTTTTATCGCCGGTCTTTTAGGCGCAGATTCCCGCGTACTGCCCTGGCAGGCCGCTCTCGGCGCAGTGTTTATATCAGGCGTGATTTTTATCCTATGCGCTTTGTTCGGTTTCCGAGAGAACATAATAAAGGCTGTGCCGTTAAGCTTAAGGCACGCTATTACCGTTGGGATAGGGCTTCTTATAGCCATGATAGGTTTTGAATGGTCAGGACTTACGATACCGGACCCGGTAGTATATGTAAAGCTGGGAAGCTTTAAAAATCCTGCCGTACTGCTGTCTATATTCGGGGTCATGTCAATATCCGCCCTGCTTGTTCTCAATGTCAGAGGGGCTATGCTTATAGGAATGTTATTAACGGCATTTCTTGGTTCTATGCTCGGGTTGTTGGAATATAAAGGTATCGTCAGTCCCGTGCCCTCAATAATGCCCACATTCATGAAACTGAATATAAAATCGGTATTAGGCATCGGTTTTTTAGAGATAATATTCGTTTTTTTCTTTTTAGATCTTTTTGACACGGTTGGCACGTTGATTGGCGTCGGCGAAAAAGGGGGTTTTACGAAAAATGGAGAATTACCCAGGGCCAGAGGCGCTTTATTGGCCGACGCAGCCGCCACGGTTGCCGGTGCCGGGCTTGGCACGTCAACGGTATCTAGTTATATTGAATCGGTTGCGGGTATATCCTCCGGGGGCAGGACAGGTTTGACGAGTATTGTTACGGGCGTGCTTATGGTCTTGGCGGTTTTTTTTCATCCGATTGTGAGCATGGTGGGAGGCGGATACAGGGTTTCTGAAAACCATTTTTTATATCCTGTAGTGGCGCCCGCCATGATAATAGTTGGTGTTATGATGATGTCAAGCGTTCGTAATATTGATTGGGACAGGTATTCGGAATCAATACCATCGTTTCTTACCATCGCGGCGATGCCCTTTTGCGGTTTTAGCATAACCGAGGGCATTGCTTTTGGTTTTATATCTTATGTATTGCTCAACATTATCGCCGGCAGGGCAAGGGCGATCCATCCGCTGTTGTACGTTTTTTCAGTATTATTCATAATAAGGTATGCGTATCTCAATGCGTAATCTTGTTTTTTCTGTGCTGGTTACGGCGCTGACGCCATTTTTTTTCTGCGGGTGCGCGGGCATTGACGCCGGCCCATACCGGGCAAGGGTTGTCTATGTTTATGATGGAGATACCGTAAAACTTGACAATGAAGAAAGGGTCAGGTATCTCGGTATTGATACGCCTGAAATGAATTATAAAAATCCGCCTGCTGAATATCTTGCCGAACAGGCAAAGGAATTTAATTCGCGTCTTGTAAAAGGTAAGAATGTCCGCCTGGAATTTGACACTGTCAGAAGAGACAAATACAACAGGCTTCTTGCTTATGTCTATGTTGATAAAACGTTTGTCAACGCGGAGTTGATTAAAGCCGGTTATGCCAAGGTATATATTATCCCGCCAAATACAAAATATGCCGACGATTTTTTAAGCCTTCAACGCCGTTCAAAAAATGAAAGAAAAGGTATCTGGGCCTATTAGATATATGATGCTTTGATGCAATAGCAAGCCTCGTCTTACAGGTTGTTTTTTACAATACCTGCCCGTTATATCCTGCCCTGATTTTGACTTAAAAAAACAGTGGATTGTAATAATGGTTTTTGCTTAAAACTGTTATTAAATAATAATATAAAATTTATTGCGTTATGTAAAAATATCATCTTGACAATAAGCCGTATAAGTAGTATATTTGTAACGAAGTGGTTTAAAGTGGAGTAAAGTGGTTTATACAGGTCATTAGTCCTTCTCGGTGGGAGAAGCATTAAGATTTTTTTATCAGATGGCCCTTCTCGGTGGGTAAAGTATAAGGCCTTTCTTGGTGGATGACCCTTCTCGGTGGGCGATAAGGGATGGCATCAGAGAGCCGGTATGCATGGTTGGATTTAGCTACGCGATAATCGGTCTCTTTGTAAACACTGTTTGGCAATGCGAAAAAAGTTTATGCGGCACAAAGGGTCAAAACATGTTTTATGGTGAATTTGAACATACGCTGGACCGCAAGGGCCGTTTAATAATACCTTCCAAATTCCGGGACGCCTTAAAAGAGGCGTACGCGGAAAAGCTGTATATGACACGCGGACTTGATAAATGCCTTTTCGTTTTTACTGAAGAAGAATGGAAAATGCAGGAGTCAAAGTTTCGTTCCATGCCTTTTACAAAATCAGAACACCGTAAATTTAACCGTATAATATTTTCAGGAGCCCAGGACATTACCCCTGATAAGCAGGGCCGTATACTCTTGCCGGGGTATCTGAAAGAATACGCCTTAATAAAAAAAGATGTTGTTTTTATCGGCGTATCTAATAGAATAGAGATATGGTCACGCGACCTATGGAAGAATTTTTACGCTGATTCAAAAGAATCGTTTGAAGAAATAGCCGAGAATCTTATCAACGAGTAAGTCGGGCGGTGCATATTATGACAGTTAGCAACGGACTTGGTCTAAGGAAAAAAATGTTAGATGAAAATTATTCCGCTATTGAAAGATTCAAAAAAATGCGCGCTCTTAATTGCGCTCCCCGGGCGGTCGGCATGAATCCGAAAGCGGAGAAAGGGCCCTTGGCAGGAAGAGATAAGCGCTAAGGATACTGTGCATAAAAGCGTATTATTAAGCGAAGCCCTGGAAAATTTAAATTGTAGAAACGGTAGCGTGGTGCTTGACTGCACCTTAGGTTGTGCCGGGCATGCCGTTGAGATACTGAAAAAGATTTCGCCCGATGGGATGCTTATAGGTTTAGATGCCGATAATTTGGCTGTTAATAAATCGGCTGAAATACTAAGAGAGTTTGGAAAAAATTTCCGTCTTTTTAATGAAAACTTCTGCTGTTTTGACAAGGTATTGGCATCTCTGGGTATTGGACAGGTTGACGCAGTGCTTTTTGACCTTGGCATATCATCATTGCAATTAGATGACGGGCAAAGGGGTTTTAGCTTTTCAAACAGCGGGCCCCTGGATATGCGCCTTGACAGGACAAAAGGCCGGCCTTTATGGGAAATGCTTGAAACAATGACTGAAAATCAGATAGGCAATATAATCAGGACATTTGGAGAAGAAAGGTACTGGCGGACGATATCAAGAGCGATTGTGGAAGCCGGAAGGATATCGCCTATATATGATTCAGGCAGATTGGCCGCGGTCATAACAAATGCCGTAGGGCGGAAATACGCTCAAAGGATAAACCCCGCCACGAGGGCGTTTCAGGCTTTCAGGATATTTGTTAACGATGAATTAAAGTCCATAGAAAGCGCCTTGTTAAAGGTCCCCGGTTTTTTAAAAAAGAACGGCCGGATTGTGGCGATATCGTTTCATTCCCTTGAGGATAGAATAGTTAAACATACCCTTAGGGCGTTTGCCAAAGACGGTTTGTTGAGAGTTATTACAAAAAAGCCTATACGGCCGCGCGAAGAAGAGATAGTTTTAAACCCCAGAGCCAGAAGCGCGAAAATGCGCTCGGCTGAAAGGATATAAGGATGGCAAGGGCCGTTTCCATAATAGTTATTGCGGCGTTTGTATCACTTATTTATGTCCACCAATATGCCAACCTTATTGAATGCGGTTATACTATAAATAACTCAAGCAGGGATTTGGAATTATTGGTTGATAAGAATAATGATTTACGATACGGTATATCCGTGCTGGAGTCGTCCGCGCGGCTTGACAGTAAATTTAAAGAGAATATTAAAGGCTGTGCCGCGATGCCTCTTGATTCGGTGACTGTGAAAATTAAGGCGCCTGTTGCCGCAGAGGTTACAGCCGGCCCCGTAAGACTGCCGATACCTGTATCCGGTTTATTTTTAAGCATGTTTTCTTTTAATAATGAGGCCATAGCAA
Source organism: Candidatus Omnitrophota bacterium (assembly GCA_028716165.1). Classification (NCBI taxonomy): domain Bacteria; kingdom Pseudomonadati; phylum Candidatus Omnitrophota; species Candidatus Omnitrophota bacterium. The sequence goes on along the minus strand of JAQUQI010000018.1, from coordinate 12,212 downwards.
AAGAAGTAAGTGATTAGATTTTTATGTATTTACCGTATGTAATCCACGCGGTTGTTTAGCGCAAGGATATAAACCCTCCAGTGAGAAAGAGCCCCTAACTTGCATAGCACAAGGAAATATAAATCACGGATAGGTGTGATATCACTTATTTTTACAATATTTATTACACTTATCTGCGCGCGATTGATATATATGCACATATTTTTTTATAAAAAAGCGCTTCATCTGTCCCGTATGCAGCACATGGTCCGTATTGAACTTGAGCCGAAACGGGGAGATATATTGGACAGAAAAATGCGTAAACTCGCCTTAAGCCTTAAAGTTGATTCGGTTTATGCCATAGCCAGAGACGTAAAGGAGAAACGCAAGGCGGCCAGATCGCTTTCCAGGGCTTTGAATCAAAGCGAGGATTTTTTATATGAAAGGCTTAACCGTGATAAGATGTTTGTCTGGCTTGCGCGTAAGATTTCACAGGAGCAGTCGGACAAGGTAAAAAATCTTAATATCAAAGGCGTGCAGATTATTGATGAGACAAAACGTTTTTATCCGAATGCCGGGCTGGCGTGCCAGACCATAGGTTTTTCCGGTATTGACAATAATGGGCTGGAGGGGATTGAAGCTTACTATGATAAATATTTAGCCGGGAAAAAGGGTTATAGGGTAAGCATCAGAGACGCAAAGGGCAGAGAAGTCCAGGCCTTTGGCAATAGACATGTTCCTTCTATCAACGGGTTTAGCGTTATTTTGACAATAGATGAGGTTATTCAGCACATAGCTGAAAAATCATTGGCCAAGATAGTGGCCAAACACCGGGCAAACGCGGGCGTTGCCCTAGTCATGGATCCGAATAACGGAGATGTCCTTGCCCTCGCGGTACGGCCATCGTATGACCTTAACCGGTTTGGCACGGCCTCAAGCGCGCAGAAAAGAAACCGCGCGATCGCGGATTATTATGAACCGGGTTCCGTGTTTAAGGTTGTGACTGCCGCCGCCTGTATTGATTCCGGAAAGGTTTCGTTAAATGACAAATTTTTTTGTGAAAACGGTTCTTGGGCCATAGCAGGCAGGACATTACACGATCACCGCGGCCACGGTGAGTTGACTTTTAAAGAAGTGATAGAGCAATCATCTAATATCGGGACGGTAAAAGCCGCTATTAAACTTGGCGATAAGGATTTGTATAAATACATACGGAGTTTTGGATTCGGCTCTCCTACGGGGGTAGAGTTGCACGGTGAAATTAGCGGAATGCTGCGGCCCTTAAATTCATGGACAAAAGGCTCCATAGCGGCTATTCCCATAGGGCATGAAATAGGAGTTACGATGATCCAGCTTGCCGCGGGGGTCTCTGCCGTAGCCAACGGCGGGGTATTATTTAAACCGCGTATAGTAAGCGGTATTATAGATGAAGACGGCGCGTTTATCAGGCAGTATTATCCCGAACAGGTAAGGCGCGTTATCGGTAAAGACACGGCCCGGCAATTAAGGGCCGTCATGAAATCCGTTATTGAGACAGGAACCGGCAGTAAGGCAAAGCTTACGCGTTACGCCGCGGGAGGAAAAACAGGTACCGCGCAAAAAATAGAGCCTTCGGGAAAATACTCACACAGAGATTACGTAGCGTCCTTTGTCGGTTTTGCCCCCACTGATAATCCCGCTATAACCGTATGCGTTATGATTGATACTCCCCGTAATGGTTATTATGGCGGCACGGTTGCGGCCCCTGTATTCAGGGATATATGTGACGCCACATTAAGGTATCTTCGGACTGAACAGGAGGGCGAGGATGAGGCTTAACCCGCTTCTTAGAGGAATTGATTCCTGCCTTGTCAAAGGCGCCAGAGAAATTGATATTGATTCTATATCGTATAATTCCAAGCAGGTTAAGAGCAGGGGCATGTTTTTCGCCTTTGAGGGCGCTTCACTGAATGGTTATGATTATATTGATGAGGCGATAGAGCGCGGAGCTGTCTGCATCGCAGCAGAAAAGGATTTTATAACATACAAGAATATTACCAAGGTAATAGTCAAGGACATAAGGGGCTCATGCGCCAGGATAGCCGCCAATTTTTATAACCATCCTTCTGGCAGGATGAACGTAACGGGTATTACCGGAACTAACGGCAAAACCACTATACTGTATATGGTTTCAGCCTTATTGAATAAGGCTGGGATGGAATGCGGTATGATAGGTACCGTGAATTATAAAATAGGCCCAAGGCTGATACCGGCTGTCAATACGACGCCGTCTTCTATCATGTTGCAAATGTTGTTAAGCGATATGGAGGCTTCGGGGATAAATAACTGCGCCATGGAGGTTTCAAGCCACGCTCTGGACCAGTCCCGCGTTGACGCGATTACGTTTAACAGGGCAATATTCACAAATCTTACAGGCGAGCATCTTGATTATCATAAAGATATGGAAACATATTTTCAGGCAAAGCGCAAACTCTTTTATATGCTCAAGAAAGACGGCCGCAGTATTATAAATATAGATGACACTTACGGCTGTTTGCTTGCCAATGAACTAAAGTCCGATACGCTGACCTACGGCATAAAAGGCCGTGCCGATATAAAAGCCTGCGGGATATCCCAGACGTCGGATAGGACAAGTTTTAAGGTCTGCACGCCAAACGAGTCGTTTTGCATAGATAGCCCTCTCATTGGAGAGCATAATATATACAATATGCTCTCCGCTATAGCCTTTGCTGTTTCCATCGGCCTATCGTCAGGCTGTATTAAAACCGCGATGAAAGAGTTCAAGCCCGCGCCGGGCAGGATGGAGAGAATAGCCCCCTGCCGCGGCGGCGTATCGGTTTTTGTTGACTACGCCCACACGGATAACGCGCTTCTTAACGTGCTGACAGCGCTTGCGCAGATAAAACAGAAAAGAATTATAACCGTATTTGGCTGTGGAGGCAACAGGGACAAACAAAAGAGGCCGAGAATGGCCAAAGTAGCCGCCGAGTTGTCGGATCTTGTGGTGATAACGAGCGATAACCCGCGCGATGAAGAACCCGAGGCGATAATAGATGATATAAAAAAAGGCCTGCCCCGTGATTTTAAGGATTATAAGGTAATTACTGACCGCAGAGAGGCTATCCATCACGCTTTGGCCGGGGCGCAAAGAGGAGATATCGTGCTTATAGCAGGCAAAGGGCATGAGAACTATCAGGTCGCAAAAGATGTTACGACGGCTTTTGACGATAGAAAAGTGGCCCGCCAAGCTATGGAAGGCCTTGGTTTATCGGAGAGCTTTGTATGAGGTTGAGCAGTATAATTAGAGCAGTAAATGCCAGGGTTTCGGGCCCGGCGAAAGAATGTTTCATCCATTCGTTTTCAACCGATTCCCGCACCATTAAAACCGGCGAACTCTTTATAGCGCTTAACGGGAAAAATTTCCAGGGCAGTGAATTTATACCTGATGCCGTTAAAAAAGGCGCCGCGGCAGTGATAACAGATATTTGCCCGAATTGCCATATACTCAAGAAAATCCCGGTATTATTTGTCCAAAACTCCGAGAACGCCCTGGCGTTGATAGCAAAAGAGCATAGGCGCGCCTTTGACATACCGTTTATATGTGTTGTTGGTTCTAATGGAAAAACTACGACCAAGGACCTGATTAGCCACATCCTTTCCGCCAAATACAATGTGTTGAAAACCGAGGCAAATTATAATAACCTAATAGGGGTGGCTAAAACGCTTTTAAGGCTTAGAGGCCATAACGCGGCTGTTATAGAAGCAGGGAGCAATTCCCCGGGGGAAATATCACGCAGCGCGAGTATCATAAGGCCCGATATAGTGATAACTACCAATATCGGCATGTCGCATCTGCAAGGATTAAAGACCCTCGCGGGCGTGCTTAAGGAAAAGACAGCCATGGTCAAGGCACTGCCAAGAGACGGTGTGTGGGTGAAAAATTTTGACGATAAAATGCTTATGACGGTAAGATATAAAGGTATCAGGGAAATTGGTTTTGCCCTTAGTCATACAAGAGCCTGTTTTAGGGCCCGGAGAATCAGGCAGGGCTGGGATGGCACAAGTTTTTGTGTCAACAGCGAAGCTTTTTTTTTGCCGCTCATAGGTACGCATAATGTGTATAATGCCGCGGCTGCTATTGCCGTATCGTCGCTTTTTATGGACATCGGCCTGATAAAAGAGGCAATATCGTCTTTTAAAGCCTCGCCCGGAAGAATGCAGATAGATGTTTGCCGCGGCGGGTTCAGATTGATAAACGACACATATAATGCTAACCCGGCTTCTTTGGTATCCGCCGTATCGGCCCTGAAGAGTCAAAGCAGGCATGGAAAAAATTACATTGTATGCGCGGATATGCTGGAGCTTGGAAACAGGGCCGATAAACTCCATTACGCGTGTGGAAAATTCATAGCAAAATCCAAAGCCGCCGACCTGCTTGTCTTGTTCGGGAGCCATATCAACAGCATGGCCAAAGGGGCTTCTGACGGCGGAATGAAAAATTCCGATATCAAGATTTTTAAAGACAAAATGGAAATAGTGGATTTTTTTAGGCGCAGGATAACAAAAGGGGACACTGTTTTGGTAAAGGGGTCAAGATCAATGAGGATGGAGGAGATTGTCAGCGGGCTTTCCGGCTAAGAGAAACAGGGCCGGGTTTTTACCGTTCAAATTAAAATTCCCAAATTTTTTAAAAATAAGGAGGGCAGAGATTGTTCTATCATTTGCTGTATCCGTTAAGAGATACCTTTTTCGGTTTTAATGTATTCCGTTATATAACATTCCGGACTGTGGGCGCAATCGTAACAGCTTTTTTGATCAGTGTCATGCTTGGGCCCTATATAATAAGTATTTTAAAAAAATTTAATATCGGAGAAAGGGTGCGGACAGAAGAAGAAGTCCCCGGTATATATTCAGCCCATAAAGGCAAACAAGGCACGCCTACGATGGGCGGCCTCATCATAATATCTTCCGTTATAATCTCAACATTGTTATGGGCAAGGCTGGATAACAGGTATATCCTGCTTACTATATTTTCCACCATCTGGCTGGGGGTACTGGGTTTTTGCGATGACTATGTGAAGCTGAAATCAAAAAGAGGCCCGGGCCTTAGCAAAAGGATGAAATTTCTCGGGCAGATAACGCTTGGTTTTATAGTCGGAGCTTTTCTTTTTCTTGACACCAATGTTGACACAAACATATATATGCCTTTTTTAAAAAATCTTGTTTTCAATGCCGGAATTTTTTATATTCTGTTTGTAATGGTCGTAATAACAGCCTCTTCTAATGCCGTAAACCTGACAGACGGCTTGGACGGGTTGGCCATAGGCTGCATGATCATGGTGGCTTTGGCGTATTCCGTGATAGGGTATGCCGCGGGCCATATGCAGATAGCCAATTATCTTTATATGCAATATATACCCGGAGCAGGAGAGCTTTGCGTCTATTGCGCCGCTTTAACAGGGGCCGGTATGGGATTTCTATGGTTTAATTCGTATCCGGCGAGTATTTTTATGGGTGATACGGGGTCGCTGGCTCTCGGGGGAGGTATCGGTGTCGTCTCGTGCTGTGTTAAGAAAGAGATGCTGCTTATTATTGCCGGCGGTATTTTTGTATTTGAAGCATTGTCCGTTATTCTGCAAGTGGCTTCATTCAAGCTTAGGCGCAGGAGGATTTTCCTTTGCGCGCCTTTTCACCATCATTTGCAGATGCGCGGCTGGCATGAGCCCAAGATTGTGGTCCGTTTTTGGATTATTGCCGCGATACTGGCGCTTTTTACATTGGTGACTTTAAAATTATACTAATATGGAAGTAAAGGGAAAGAGAATTTCAGTAATAGGCTTGGGGGTAAGCGGCAAGGCGGCGTCTATGCTTTTAAAACAGATGGGGGCCTGCGTTTTTGCCATGGATTCCAATGATTCCGCCCAGCTTCGCGAGACTGCCGCCGGGCTTATTGCCGCCGGCATTGATACGCGTCTCGGCTTGGACGGAACGGATTTGATAGAAGGCTCGGACATCATTGTTGTAAGCCCCGGGGTGCCTGATACCGCGCCCGCGCTGGTAAACGCCGGACGCAGGTCCATACCTGTTGTAAGCGAGATTGAGGCCGCTTCCTGGTTTTTGCCTAATGATATAATAGCTGTTACCGGCACTAACGGGAAAAGCACTATCGCCAGCCTCATTGATATGATGTTAAAGGAATCCGGGCGCCAGTCAATTCTCTGCGGAAATATAGGCAAGGCCTTTTCATCGGTTGTATTGTCTTCTAATCCCGGCCAAAATATCGTGCTTGAAGTGAGCTCTTTTCAGCTTAAGCATGTGGACAGTTTCAGGCCGAAGATAGCCTTGATATCCAATGTTACCCAAAATCATCTTGATGTACACCCTGATTTTAACGATTATTTTTGTTCCAAAAAGAATATCTATAAGAATCAGACTCAAAGTGATTTTTTTGTATTAAACAGCGATGATGACAGGCTGGCCAGGCTCCGGCCGGCGCCAGGTTCAAAAATATATTGTTTTAGCGTGAAAAAAGAAGTCAGGGGTTTTTATCTAAAAGACAACAACTTCATTATTAATATGTCCGGAGAGAACCGGATACTTTGTTCGTCGGATAATGTGCTGTTGTCAGGTGCGCATAATTATTACAATATTCTGGCTTCATGCTGCTGTGCTTATCTTGCGGGCGCGACCCCGGACGGAATGCTTAAAGCGTTAATGAATTTTAAAGGGCTCGCCCATAGGTGCGAACAGGTTGCCGTATTGGGCGGGGTGCGGTATATTGATGATTCAAAATCAACAAGTGTTGATTCCTGCGCCGCCGCACTTAAGGCATTCCGGGGTAAGGTGGTATTGATTGCCGGCGGCAGAGACAAAGGCAGTGATTTTACCGTCATAGGCAGTCTGGTCAGGGACAGGGCCCGGGTGGTGATAGTTATTGGAGAAGCGGGCGGCAAAATAAAGCACGATTTATCGGCCTTGGTGCCGGTACGCCAGGCCTCCGGTATGGAAGAAGCGGTAAAGATTGCCCGGGAAGAAGCTGTGCCCGGGGATTTTGTTTTATTGTCGCCTATGTGCGCGAGTTTTGATATGTATAAAAGTTATGCGGCCCGGGGAGAAGATTTTAAAAATCATGTTTTAAACATACGCAAGGGTGGTGGTAAAGGAGAAACCCTGTCATGAGAAAAACGCGTGTGATGCTATTTTTAGTCGTGTTGATACTGGTGGCAGTAGGTGTAGTCATGATCTATTCATCCAGTTGTGTTTTTGCTTATGAAAAATATCATGATAGCGCTTATTTCCTGAAAAGGCACATTATTTTTTTGGTGTTTGGCATTATGGCGGCCGTGTTCTTCATGAGCTTTGACTACGGAAGGCTTAAAAATATATCTAAGCCTTTTTTACTGTTTTCCATTTTTCTTTTATGTATGGTTTTTGTCCCCGGGCTGGGCAAGGCCGCAGGAGGGGCCAGGCGCTGGATAGGCATAGGGCCTGTAAGTTTTCAGCCGTCTGAAATAGCGAAACTGGCGCTTGTTCTTTATGCGGCTGACATACTTTCGCGCAAACAATCGGAAATCAAGGATTTCTTTCATGGGTTTCTACCGCTTGTAATAGCCTTGGGCATATGCCTGGCGCTTATATTAGCCGGTTCTGATCTCGGAACGGCTGTAGCGCTTGCCCTGCTTATTGTAATAATGGCGTTTATAGCGGGTGTTGATATAAAACAGCTGTTTACAATTATGGCGCCTGGTATAATATTAATGGCAGGGCTTATTGCCACCAAGCCGTACAGGGTCAAGCGTATTATAGCTTTTATCAATCCATGGTCTGATCCGAAAGGGGCGGGTTTTCAGATAATACAATCCATGATAGCTATCGGCAGCGGCGGTGTTTTTGGCGTGGGTTTGGCGCATTCAAAACAAAAATTTTTTTATCTGCCGGAGGCGCATACCGATTTTATTTTTTCCATCATAGGAGAAGAACTCGGCATAGTTGGAAGCATGGGCATAGTGCTGTTATTCGCTTTCCTTATATGGCTGGGGTTTAAAATAGCCTATTTTGCCAGAGACCTGTTCGGGCAGTTTCTGGCTTTTGGTCTGGTGACGATGATAGCCTTGCAGGTGCTCATAAATATAGCCGCCGTAACGGCTATTATCCCGACAAAGGGCATGCCGCTGCCTTTTATAAGTTATGGCGGCACATCCCTGGTATACAGTTTGGCCAGTATTGGTTTATTGCTGAATATAGCCAGACACAGGCGTTAAGGCCCCGTGAGTGGTATAATGAATACCGGGTTTAAATGCCTGCCCGGATAAAGCAGGCATACTATACGTGAGGGCATGTGAGAATATTAATCGTTTGCGGAGGTACGGGCGGCCATATATTTCCAGCCGTAGCCTTGGCTCAGGAACTCAAAAGACAGGGTTACTCTGATTTATTTTTTATTGTTGATAAATCGCATAATGCCGAATCCATGATGAAGGCGTCCGGATTTGATCATTGCGCTTTTAATGTGCCGAAGATGCCGTATGGCATATCGCTGAAATGGTTTGGATTTTTATCAAAGCTTGTCCGTTCTCGCATTGAGGCGGAAACCCTGATAGCCAGGATTAATCCGGATATAGCGGTTGGTTTCGGGGCGTATATTTCCGGACCAATAATACAGTCAGCGTCTGCTATGGGAATAAAAACCGTGATACATGAACAAAATGTTGTTTTTGGCCGCGCGAACTACATGTTACGTAAAATCGCGGACAAGGTATGTTTGAGTTTTGATCATCCATTGATACATAAGGGGCGTAAATATGTTTTTACCGGAAACCCTATAAGGCAGGAGATGATAAACGGATTAAAGATGGTGACAAGGCATGAGGCCCTGTCTGCTTTGAAATTTTCAGACAAGAGAAAGACATTGTTTATCATAGGCGGTAGTTTAGGGGCCTCTGCCATTAATAAAGCTGTTTCGGATATGGCCGCGATGCTTAATATCGTGGAAAGGGATTCCATACAGATAGCTCATATAACAGGATATGCTGACAGGGAAGCAGTTGAAGAATCTTACAGGGTGAATAAGATAGTCCATTGGGTCAGAGGTTTTTGCGATAAAATGGTTTTATGCTATAAAGCGGCAGATCTTGTTATATGCAGGGCGGGCGCAACGACCATATCTGAACTGGCTTTTTTTGCGATTCCTGCTGTTTTTATTCCATATCCCGGGGCAGGGGGGCATCAGTCAGCCAATGCGCTATGCCTGGCAAAGCGGCAGGCGGCGGTTGTCCTGCCTCAGAGTCAACTGCAGGCAGGCAGGCTCAAAGACGAGGTGTTTTCCATTATAAATAATAATAGGCAGATGGAACAGATGAGGAGCAATATGAGATTATTTTCAAGGCCCCAGGCCGGTAGTGAACTCGCCGGCCAAATTATAGAGCTTATAAATGCTCAATAGCCGGAAGAAGATACACTTTATAGGTATAGGCGGTATCGGCATGAGCGGTATTGCCTGGCTTTGCCTGAAAAGAGGCCACAGGGTTTCCGGTTCGGATATAAAACCGAGTTATATAACCGACAGGCTCATATCCGAAGGAGCCGATATTGCTATAGGGCATAGCCGGGAAAATATCAGGGACAATGACGTTGTAGTATACTCTTCGGCGGTATCGGCGGCTAACCCTGAGCTTGTTGAAGCCAGAAAGAAAGGGATTTTGGTTTTCAAAAGAGGAGAGTTTCTGGCATATCTCGGAGATGGGAAAAAATGTATTGCGATTACCGGCGCGCACGGAAAGACAACCACATCTTCAATGGTGGCGACAGTACTAAAGGAGGCAGGGCTTGAGCCCAGCGGCATGGTCGGCGCCCTGGTTCCTTATCTAAACGGCAACGCGTTTATAGGAAATGGAAAATATTTTGTGACCGAAGCTGATGAATCCGACGGTTCATTTCTTTATCTTAGGCCGGATCACGGGATTATTACGAATATAGACCTTGAACACCTTGATTATTATGAAGGCATTGAACAGATAAAGGAGGCGTATTTCAAATTTATGGAAAATGTCCAGCCCGGCGGGGCTGTTATATGCTGGGGTGAGGACCCTTACATTAAAAGAATGGTTAAACATTGCAAAAACCGCGTGTTAAAATACGGTAAACTGCCGGGTGACGAACTGTGTGTTAGAAATATCGCGTTAAAGCCTATGGAATCCGAATTTGATCTTATTTTCGCGAAGACCCCGATAGGTAGATTTAAAATCAATGTGCCAGGAGAGCACAATGTGTTAAACTCGATGGCCGCCATACTCACCGCGCTTGATATCGGCATAGGCGTTGATACTGTCAGGCGGGCGATATATCAATACCGCGGTGCCCAGCGAAGATTTCAGGAAAAGGCGTGCATAGACGATATTATGATAATAGATGATTACGCCCATCATCCCACAGAGATTGTTGCCACCCTAAAGACGGCGGCGAACATGAAACGCAGGCGTATAGTGTCTGTATTCCAGCCCCATCGCTATACCAGGACCCGGTTCCTGAAAAAAGAGTTTGCCAAAGCGTTTCACGGTACCGATTGTCTTATCCTTACGGATATCTATGCCGCTGATGAAAAACCCATATTTGGAGTCACGTCCATGTGCATATTCAATGAGGTTGTCAAGATAAAGAAAGTCAATTCTGTTTACATGGAAAAAGAGAAATTAATTGGGTATCTGATGGATTTTATAAGGCCCGGGGACCTGCTGCTTTTTTTGGGCGCCGGAGATATAGGCAGAATATCAGGAGAATTTGTCACAAGGCTTAAACATGAAAGAGAAAAATAAACCCCGCCGCGGGTTATTAGATGATATTGTTTCTGTAAGGCTTAAGGGCCGCCTTGCCGGAAAATTCATCCCCAATGCCCTTATGAGGCCGTATACAACTATAAAAACAGGGGGCAGGTCTATCGGTATTTATATGCCTGAAAATACCGATGGTATTAAAGACATGCTTTTTCTCTGCGATCGTAATAAAATTTCCCTATTGCCTATAGGCAATGGTAGTAATATAATAATCAGCGAGAAAGGCCTTAACAATGTCTTTCTAAAATTATCGTCCCCTTGCTTCAGGAATATCAGTTTGCGGGGAGATGATATTATATGCGGCGCGGGATCCATGGTAAGCAGGTTATGCGATTTTGCCCATGGGCTTTCATTAAGCGGCGCGGAATTTCTTATTGGCATACCCGCAACGGCCGGCGGCGCCATTTTTCAGAATGCCGGCGCTTACGGCGGTAATATCGCGTGTATCTTAAAATATGCCGAATGCATGGATAGAAATGGCAGGGTTGTGGTATTGAATCGTAATGACATACGTTTTGAGTACAGGCATAGCGGTTTGAGAAATTTTATTGTCTTATCGGCTTGTTTTAAGTTAAAAAAATCAAGAAAGCCGCTTATCGGGGCTCTAATGAACAAATATCTGGCCCGCAGGCTATCCAGCCAGGATTATACGGCCCCGAGCGCGGGGTGCGTGTTTAAGAATCCGGACGGTTCGGTTATCAGCGCCGCAGAGATGATAGACATATGCGGGCTGAAAGGCAGAAAGATAAACGGCGCGCAGGTCTCGTCTAAACACGCGAATTTTATAGTTAATAAGGGGCGTGCCAGTTCAGAGGACGTGATCAAGCTGATCTCGTTTGTAAAAAATCGGGTAAAATCTGTTTTTAATGTCACGCTTGAGACGGAGGTTGAGATAATTTAAAAAATGGAATTAACGCGAAATTTTGGAAAGGTCGTAGTCTTATCGGGCGGACCGTCAAGCGAGAGGGACATATCTGTCAAATCCGCCGCCGCCGTATTTAACGCGCTTTATTCTGCGGGTATTGACGCTGTCCTGGTTGACGTGACAGGAGCGGAGTCGCTTAAGAGAGATCTGGCCGCGCTTGACGCGGATATTGTTTTTATCGCTTTGCATGGAAGGTTTGGCGAAGACGGCGGCGTGCAGGCATTGCTTGACGAGCAGGGCATACCTTATACCGGTTCAGGGCCTTTGGCAAGCAGATTATCATTTGATAAGGCGATGTCAAAAGAAATATTTTGCGCCCGCGGCATACCGACACCCGGCTATACAGTCATAGAAAAAGAGAATTGCAATCTCTGCAAGATTAATGATTTCAGCCTTCCGTGCGTTATTAAGCCGAGCAATGAAGGTTCCAACATAGGGATGAGCGTGATTAAATCCTGGAGCGATATAATGACTGCCGT
>JAQUQI010000017.1 GCA_028716165.1 Candidatus Omnitrophota bacterium | reverse complement strand
TGATGCCGGAGATTTTCTGAACATTGATTAAGTTCTGGTCTGAATCATCGGCAAATGTTGCTATTGTCTGGGAAGCTACCCTGTCTTCAGAGTCATAGGCTATATCTGATATGACCTGCTTATTAATAACCTGGTTTAATCCGAGGTCATTGTATGTGACAACAGTCTGTGAAGCTATCAGGTCATTATAATGATAAGTAATGCCTGATATAACCTGAATATTTATAAGTGAGCTTTGGATAATACCGTTTACAGCGTCAACCTGTCCATACACGGCTATCTTCTGGCCTATTATCCTGTCTTCGTCATCATATAATATATCAGATACAACCTGCGCGGATATGCCCTCTGTCATTGCCTCGTCATTCCATATCACCGTTGCCTGGCGTTCCACGCGGCCGCTATCATCGTATTCTGTTGTTATTTCCTGTATACTAATAAGCGATGAAGGAAGATTATTTTCAAATCCGGCATATAGGGCCGTTGTCTGCCTGATGATCCTGTCTTCAGAATCATAGGCGAGTATATTTACTACTTCCGTATTAATATGCTCGCTTAACTGCTCATCATTAAATGTGTCGGTCTGCTGGCGTTTTGTCCTGCCTTCAGCGTCATATTCAATGCTGACCTGCCGGATACTTATAATATTTTTAGCAGTCTCTTCATCCATATCATAATCGGCATAGGCGCGCATACTCTGGCGTTCTACCTGCCCGCTGCTCGTATAGCTTTGATAATCAATTATCTGTGCGTTTATCACATTCGTAAAATTACCGTCGGCAAAATTAATTATAATAACCTGCTTTAGCATGTTCGCGTAGGGCCCTGACTCATAGTATTCTTCCACGCGCCTTTGCGAGTTTATCGCGGTGCCGTCACTGCCATAATAGACAGTGTCTATAATATGCCTGCTCTGGCTTATCTCCGTTACCGTTGAAATCCGCACGAGATTGCCGTCTTTATCATATTCCGTCAATATATAACCGTTATCGGTTGACTGCTGTTCTATCCTTGCCCCATCAGCCGTAAATATTGTCAAGAGATTGGCGCCTTCATCATATTCATAGGCTATTCCGCCGGCAGGGGTTATTGTTTCAGCGCCCGTAACCTGCAATTCGGGTTGTGTTAATAACGATGAACTTATGCCGGCCTCACTACCGCTTAAATCACTTAGCAATCTAAGCAGTGAAGCGGCGTAATTTTCCGAAATAAGGTTATAGTCTAAAAGGGCCTGTATGCGGTCTAATAACTGCTGCGCACCCGAATCCTGACGGACAATACGGCTTACGGCATCAATACCAAAACGCTGTTCTTCAAACTGATATGTGCCAAACTGCTCCACAGTCCGCTCTTTCTCTCCATTGGCATCAACAAGGACATCGCCGTTTGCATCAAGCCGGCTTACGGCCTGCTGATATAACTTCGGCTGGGCCTTTAATTCCACTCTCACATAAGTATAAGAATTGCCGTAAGCGTCCGTGCCAAGCGAAATCTGCGATTCATCATAATCGGGATTGGTGTAGAAGTTTTGCGTTGAAACCGCTGACACGAAATTTACGTTTTCATCATATATGGTTTTTGTCTGGGCGAGCAGAAGGCTTTTCATACTGCCAAGGTCAGCTGTGAAAAATACGCCGCCATAGATATTGCTGATGACCTCTCTATAGCTGAACTTTCCATCAGCATCATAATGGGTTATTGACTGGCTTATGACATTGCCCAAACCGTCATACTCCGTATTAGACAATACGAGCCTTTCTGCAAGCGCCTGATCAGCGTCTAATATTTCAATTTCTCCCGACGTTTCGCCGTCAAGGTCGTAGGTCTTGTATTTTTTAGGTGTTTTTATCAGCGAGGATGCCGATGCTATTTGCTGCAGGGGTGTAACAGGCGCTATGCCTATATTATCCGCTTTCGTATAATACAGATTAAAATAATTATCATAGCGCTGGGTTATCTTCATATAAGCTTCCCATATACGCCTGTATTTGTTCCACCCGTATAATGTGTTTGTAACGACCTTGCCCGTTATGAACATATCAGCGTCGTATTTGTAATCAGATGCCTGTACTATGTTTCCGGCGCCGTCATAAGTATAAAGCGTTTCCTTCGCGGAAGTGTATACCCCTGATTCGTTGAAAAATTTTATCTTCTGCGCTATAAGCCGGGCCTTGTGGTCATATGTCATGGATGCGATACGCTTTGATGAAGAAAGCTCGCTAATAACCCCATTTTCTCCGGCATAATAATCAAGCGTGCTGGATAAAACATTGCCTGCCGTATCATAGCTCATATTCCTGCTTACCTGCCTGCTTGAGAGATACTGCGCCCCGGTATCGGGATCAACAGCGAACGTGTTTTCTTCCTGAAGACATATATGGCCAAGGCTGTTGTAAGCATACACGCTATACTGGGCCGATGTCTTTGCTCCTCCGGAATCATATGTAACCTGGCGCGCTGATGTTATCCGCGAAGCGTCATCATAGGCATACTGCTTAAGATATCTTTTTCCAAGAGTAAGTTTTTTGGAATACTCGGCAATGTGCTCGGCAATGAGCCTGCCAAGCTGGTCATACTGCATATTTTCTTTCCGGCTGCGCAAAATATTGTAATCAGCATCCTCCTGGGTGAGCAGGCAGCTGGCCGCCTGTCCTAAATCATTATAAATCGTTGAAGATTTTTCTGTCTTTGTTGAGACGCTTATATTCTTCGGCATTATCTTTGATATCACGGAAACCGCCTCGGCAAGTTCCTGCCCCGGCCTGGAATCAAGATCAGATATTATTGCCGCTCTTTCAAGCGCGTCTCTTAAGTTTTCATAGGCATCCTGCGCGTCGCGAATAAGCGCGGCATTATCAGATGATATAATGCCGGCCTGCTTGAGCGCTTCGCACGCCTGCGCGTTTATATCAAGGGCTGAAAGGCTCTCTATTGAATCGGAATAAGAGTAATCTGATTTTACCTTTGCCGACACGCTGTCAACAATGTTTAATATACCGGCATAAGCGGAAGCATAATCGGACTGCTGTATAAAACCGGCCACGTCAAGTATATCGGCATCAGCCATACCGCTTTGCAATAAAGCTATTTTTTCATCAAAAGACTTTGATAAATCGTTTTCAAACGCGTTTACCTGCGACAAGAGGCTGTTAACAGCATCTGCCGCGGATTCTAATTTATCCTGATAATCCGTGCCATTAATCAATGCCAGCACAAGAGAGGCAAGCTTGGTTTTGGCGTCAATCGCAGACTCAAGAAATCCCATATATTTTGTCAGCTTATCCGCCGACACTGTTTTGACGGCATTATTAATATCCTCTATAAGAGCTATGACCTTGAGCATGCTTGATACGGCAGACTGGGCGGATATACCGCTTAGGGTATCTGTCTGCTTGCTTGAGACAAGCATGCCCTGCGAATCATACACAGCGTCATGCCATTTAGTAATATTTACGGTATCAAGTTTATACGGCATTTCGTCGCAGGCTTCTACCACAGCTTCATAGACCCGGTTGGCCTGGAAGCACTGCTTTTGGGCCTGGGCAAGCTCTTTCTCTGCCTGCTCAAAATCAGCCGATATTACACCGATAGCAGTATCCAAGGCATCCTGTTGGGCGCTGTCGGTTGAAGAAAGTTCTTTAATTCCGTTGTAAATAATTGAAAGGATATCGCTTTTATGCTGATACGCGTCTATAGAACTGTCTTTGGCCGATTTAAATTCCGATGCCAGGGTGGCGAGAAAGGATATTGATTCCAATATAGACGCTTGCGCCTGGACTACCGCTTCATTATCCCCTGAAGCAATATGCCCCTTAAGCGCTTCAAGTTCCGCTTTAAGGTTTAATGCCTGTTGACGCATATTATTCAAGGCGGACCTGTCCGCGCTATTTGACGTGGAAGCATAAGCGTTGAATATTATGTTCGCGGTATCGTTTACGTCCGATATGGCCTGCCACACAGACTCAAGCGTTAAGCCCTGACAGCTTACCGTTTCCGTAAAGCTTGTCTCCTGGCCCAGGCTGTTATAGGTTATCTCGCTTTTTTGCTTTACCGTAACCGTAGTATCCGCAAAAGGCAAAAACTGCGCCGCCGACTGGCTAAGGGTTGCTATCCGGTTTGCCTCGGAAACCGCTTCGCTTAAAACAGAGCGCGTGTTATCAACCTGCCTTAATATACTATCTACATCTTCCAAGACGCGTTCTTCAGCATCAAATTGTTTTACCATCGTGTCTATGGCCTGTTCAATATCCCGGGCCCGGGCCTGATAGTTGTTATTTGAAAGCATTTTATAAAGCGCCGAAAGAATTGATTGGCGCGATTCAACCCTGGAAGCGAGATTGGACCTGTAATCGCTTAAACGCGAATAAAGTTCGTCAAGACCAGAGGCTATTTCCGAATAGTATACGAGCCTCTCAGAGCTTAATAACGCCTGGTTAAAACCGTTAAGCGCTGTTACAAGCCTTGAGATTATGGAATTCACACATTCTTCATCATATATCCCCTCAATGCCGGATAATAGTTCAAGGTCACTCTCCAAAGCGCTGATCTCTGACGAGACAGAGCTGTCCCATTCATCAGGATTATAAGCGGCAAGAGATTTAAGAATTTCCATCCCCGCTATAGAGGCCTCTATATCATTAACCATATCCGCTATACTAACCTTAAGCCCCTCAAGATAACCCAATACATCAAGGCTAATGCCCTCAATGGCGTAAAGACTGACAAGAGAAGCGTATTCCGACGCCTTCTTGCTAAAATCTTCAAAAGCTCTGGCGCATGCATCCCTTAGTGCTATCACCTGCTCTGATGTCAAACCGTTTGTAATCGCCTCATACAAGGAAGCGGCCTTGTCCTTAACCGTTTGGGCAAGCTCAAGCAATTCATTAACAGCCTGGGACTGTTCGTCTGAAAGCTCATCAGACTTTCCGATAGTATAGTTAAGATACTGCAAAAGCGTATCTGTATTGATTAGCGTAAACCAGGCTGAACGCCGGCTTATGTGCTCGCTGTCAGCGGTAATGGTATCTACATACGATACGGCCTGGCCTATTTGGTTATAGACAATATCACTGCGCTTGACCGTATACATCGCCTCTTGATCAAACGGAACATCATTCAATACGCTTTGCGCATACTGATTGGATAAGGCAAAATCCACTAACGCGTAGTTAAGCCTTTCTATCAACTCGTTTTTACGCTCTACGGAGCTTTTTTTGGCTTCGGCATCAAGCCTAAGCAGAGACACCTGCCACCATGAACATTCGACGTCTTTTTGTGTCTGGACAAGTTCACCTGTAACGGCGTTTCTTTCAAATATGTTCGCGAGGTATTTTACCCCGGCCTCGGGATGCGCCAGGTCAACCTCGGTAATCTGCCTGTATTCTTCGTAATAACTCGTCAAGGTTAGCGCAGTTTCCGGGAAGCCTTCTTCAAGGTCTGCCGCGGGGCTGACATTGTATTTAACAATTGACTGCGAGCTTATCCGGGCACCTGAAGAACCGTCTAAGGCATATTTCGTTGATTTCATTGTCATCTGCTTCGGTATGCCGTTTACGAAAGACCGGTATTCCTTTTCTACAGAAGACACCATAACAGCGTCTGAATAGGAGTATTCTTTCACGGTCCATGAAGTAAGCGTCTTTTGACAGGTTTCGCCTGACAGGGCATCTACCGAATATTTATAAGAGTAGCCTCTCTTGTCCTGCGATATCAGGTTATCCAAAGAATCGTATGAGTAATTTGTCACGACCTGGCTTGAAAGTTCATACGCGTTATTTATGCCGTCATTTACCTGCCAGCTGGTTGAAACTGTCATTGTGCTGATATTTGAACTGCCCGCGGCATATTCATAGACGCTCTCTTCAATACCCTTTACACTGTCTAATTTGTCATCGGAATAAATGTTTTTTACAGCTGACTTGAGCAGTCCGTTCTCATACGCATAGCTTATGTCCCAGGCGGAGGCAAATACTTTTTCGCCGCTTGCGGAATCAAAGGTGTAAACAATCGTCCTGCTGGCTGAAGGATTTGTGCCGCTGGTTACGGCATAGGTAAATACGGTGACTTCCTCTTTCACTTTGGATATCACGGTAATAGGGTCCCCGTTATTTACGGGATTAAGGCTGTCGTCTTCTACGGTGTAGATTGTGCAGGTTAAAGTTTTTTCTTCAATGACCTGGCCATACTGGTTCAGGGTTGAGATGGTTTCTTTTTTAGAAATAAGCTTCGCGGCAGAGTTGGCGCCTAACTCATAAGTGCTGACAATCTCAATTATTTGATCGCCCTCCTGGGTCTTTTCAGTCACGCTATAAGTGCCTATTGATTTTATTGAAGACTCAAGATATTCTGCGGCAAGTTCAGCCTGATACGCTTCTTCTTGAAGGCCGCTAAGCTCGTCTGTGCTGCCTTCAAGGGCATCCGTGTATTCCAATTCAATCCCGGCAAGGGCAGTATTAAGCCTGCGGTACAGCTCAAGCGCCTGTTGATATGCCTGCGCGGCATCATCGCCTTTCGCGCCTAAAGATGATACAAGGGCAAGGGTATTAATTATTGATGACAATATGTTGCATATCTCTTCCAGGGATTCGGCCTTTGATTCCATGTCCCCGGCTTCATCAAGGGCATCATTTGCCTCATCAAGCCTATTATCGGCCTCGCAATCCGCGGCAAAGTTTCTTAATGAAACAGCCTGTTCAAGAAGGTTTGATATCAAATGCTCCACTCTTATATAAAGACTCTCGGCCTGCGATTGGGCAAACCAGACAGAATCAGTTGAGAAGCCTGATGAAAGCGTATCTTCCTCATAGCCTGTCACGCGGTTATTAATATCATATACAATATCGCGCCTGTTTGTAACTTGCTCGGTATGAATACCGCCCGGTACTGCCTGGGAAAGCTCGTCCGCGCACTCGCTGATAGCTGTCAATCTGCCTGCGGTGAAATTAAGCGCGCTTACCTCTTCCTGGCATGATTGCCTGCGCGATTCCATATCCGCGATTTCAAGCGTCAGAGCGTCTATCTTTGACTTAATAAGCGCTTCAGCCTTGGCATTTTGCGCGCGGCCTGCCGCAATTAACTGGGTATTAAGCTCTGATAATTGCTCGTTCGCCTCGTCTATATCATTGTTAAGATCGGCCAGCAGGCTGTTATTTAAGCGCGCGTCATCAACCATATCAAGGCATAAATTCAGGACAGCGCTGTTTAAGGCTGATAAAGCCTGTCTGTAGGCATCCCTTAAGCCGCTTATGGCCTCTTCGCCGGATTGGCTGTCTATGGCATCAAATAGATCTTTAGCAGACTGCCTGGCCTTAAGGGCAAGCGCATTTAAATCCGAAAGCCTTTCGGCATACAACTGCTTAAATTCGTTTGAAAGCTCCATTGCTGTTATAAGTTCATTCACAGAAACAACCGATTGATAAATGTAACCGCTTTTATAGAAAGCGGCAAATGATTCTGATCTGCCGTTTCCGAATTGCGTAAGCTTTGTCTTATAAGAAACGGCCTGGCCCAAATCGTTATATATTACATCGTATTGCGTGCTTGAAACCTGCTGATTCATGCCAAAGGGCACTGTCTCTGCCAGAAGGTCCTGGCGTTCCTTTAAACTGTAAAGATTGCTGACTATTTCTTCCATATTTGATTCATAGCTGTTGTAAATATCAACCGTATCTGACAGCGCGTCCGCTCTTTGTTGTATATCCGAAGTGTCAATGCCGGCTTCTTCGGCGGCTGAAAGTTCATCCTGGGCCGCGTCAAGAAGAGCGTTTACGCGGTCAAGTTCCAAACTGACAGAAGGCGCAAGAGAATGCGCGCTGATTATAACTTTGCTAATTGCCGTCATAACAGACTCTATCGTCTTGCGCACATTTACGATCTCCGCGTCAATAATATCCTGATCGCTTGAACTAATAGCCTCCAGCAGGCCGTCTACCGCGGCAACAGCGGCCTGGGCCAGAGAACGGACCGCGTCGAGCTTTGTTATCAACGCGTCTATGGCATCAGCCTGCTGTATCAACACAAGGCCGTCATCATGCCTGTCCGCGCTTAACGCGCCGGCTTCCTGCCTTAAGGCGCGGGCCTTATCGGCAAGCTGGGATTGATAAAAATCTATCCATAGCAATATTCCGCTGGCGGTATACTGCGTATACAGCGCCTGCTCAACGCCTAATCCGAATGAAAGGTTTAAATTTTCACTTGATACGACATTACCGTAAGAATCGTAATCGTTATTCCACACTGATACTGTCTGGATATTCTGGC
Source organism: Candidatus Omnitrophota bacterium (assembly GCA_028716165.1). NCBI lineage: Bacteria > Pseudomonadati > Candidatus Omnitrophota > Candidatus Omnitrophota bacterium. The sequence continues at coordinate 14,249 of JAQUQI010000017.1, read as the reverse complement.
GTAATGGAATATTAGTATATATACTTTCATAATATTCAATTGCCTGTCCGCTAAGGCCGTAATCTCCGGTAACATCATAATCACCGTATAAGGTATTTCTGTAAGGCTTGATCACGGATTTACTGAAAGCGGCGCTTAGATCATTTAAACTATTATATGTATTAATAAGGCTTAACGCGCTTTCAAGCGTAAGGCTTGTTGTCTCAAGGTTTAGCGATTCACCCTGGCTGAATGATTCCTCTGTCACAACCACCCCGGTCAAAGTATTATAAAACTGTCCCCCTGCCTGATCTGAATAATACTCATATCCTGTCCTTGAGACCCTAGAGGCAAGCTTATCCGATGATATTGAACTGCCATCATATGTCTCTGTTACCCATTGGGTAAGCCTGGCATTCCCGCTGTCAGGGCTTAAATTATATGTCTTTGTCTCGACGGTTATCTCTGACACGATGCCGTCTGAAAATTCGTATATAGTCGTTATCTCCTCATTGCCTTTTGTTTCAATTGTTTTTACAAGCACGTCATTATCACCGTCTATGGCGTAAAAACTTATAAGACTGCCGTCAACGACCTTTTTGCTGACAAGCTGGAGAGCGTAATTTCCCTCTGAATCCGCCTCCTGGTTAATATCAATAACATAATAGTTTGTTATAACCCGGCCCTGTTCGTCCGTAAATGTCTTGGTATGTTGTCTGGCTGTAAGGGTGAATTGACTGTTTGAGCCAGGTTCATAATCAATTGTAGTATCCTGCTCTATGGCAAGGATAAAGTCTTCCATACATGATTTAAGCTTATCTGCCTGCGCCTGGGTTAAACCTGCCGCCGCGCCTTTTAAAGCGGCGACTATGCGGACGAGATCCGACTCAAGGGCCTCGGCGAGGCTTTCGTATTCCGACACTATATCCGCGACATCATCTATCGTGATCACAGAGTCTGTTGAAAATTCCAAGCTCGCCAAGGCTGCCAAAAGAGAATTAATAAGAAGCTCTTTTTGCTGCTGGTTTAAATCCGGCAATATGCCGGCAACAGCTCCTAAAACAGATACGGGGTCCGTATTAAGCACATCCTTCATCGCGTAAAGCAGGATATCGGATGAAAGAACATTTTTCATATCAGCATCACTGTAATATGTCACTGTTACCGTCTTAGTATCTTCAATCATTCCGTTTGAGCTTGAACTGATATATCCAATCGTAGTCTCGGTTATGCTTTTTGCCGCGGTGTCCACTATAACGGTGACTTGGCTGGTACGCTCCAATTCTCCGTCAACCAATGTGTAAATATCAGTTACCTGGCAGGCTCCCTGCCCGGTAACAGACTTCTCATCTCTCCTGATAAGTTTGGCTGTTGCAGGTTTAGCCGGATCGCCGCGGTAAAAATATGTAAAGACCCTGCCGTCCGCCTGGATATCAGTTACCTGATAGGTACCCATGACATCCACAAAATCAAAGGCTGTGGCGGCAGATTCTTTAGCATTTTCAATAAGGGAATTAAGCATCTCTGACCTGGCCAGGGCATCGGTATAAATAAGCTCAATAGCATAGGTATACCCGGTGAAAGCGTTTATCATGGCATTCGCCGACAACCGGGCTTCATAGGCAAGGCTGTCTACGATGTCTGCCTCTGCCTCGGTTTCAATGGCATTGGATAAAGCGGTTGTTTTAGCTTCAAGGTCAGATACAGCGGCCTGAAGCGTGTTTAAGGCAGCTATCTCTTTCCGGTAATAGGCTATCTTGACTTTCTGCAGTTCTATATCCTGCTCGTCCGTTAATAATGCCAGGGCCTGTTCAGCCGATAAGAGATTGTTTTCCGCGGCCGAAAGATATAACTGGGTTTGGGATTTGAGCTCGCCTAACGACGAGACCGCCTGGGCAAGCGACAACTCGGCAAAGCCATCATGTATAGTATAATTTGACCCGGAGATAAGCTGGCCCAAGGAATTATATATACTGCTTGATGTTATCTGAAGGTTTGTGACCTCATAGTCTATGCCTTCAAACGTTGATACAGTCACTGCCCTGGTGTTTTTAGCATAAACCTGATCAAGGCCATTATAAGTAATCCCGCTGACATAGCTGGTAGTCTGCAGATTTGAATAGGGTATCAAAAGGACTTCTGTAAACCCTATGGAATTACCTTGCGCGTCATAAGACATTTCCGATTGCGTTGATACTATTGTGGTATCGGATTCAGCGCCCGAATCGCTCTTGCCGTAAACATGTTCGGTCCTGACCTGTCCGGACATTCTGGATGCCGCGTCATATATAATGGCTTCTACAAGACTCTCGGTTGTCAGATTATCTTTGTTCGTTGTAACAGAATCCATGAAACCTGTTACCATGCCAACGGCATTATACTGGATCATAGACCTCACCGAAGTTGTCACATTGTCCGGAGCAGCCGTGTCTGTTGATACTATATTGAAACCTACTACCTGACCGGAAGCATTTCTGTGATACTGGCAGACATCCTGCCTTTGGCTGTTTATTTTAATATTTATTTTAACCCCGTCCGGAGTCAAAACCAGTTTGAGCCCTTCATCAGTCTCTACCTGCTCGCCGTTAACAAGGGCTGCCTTTTCATCCTCATCAAGCGCTGAAAAATCTACATTATCGCCGCCAATGGAAAAATCTACCTGTTCAAGATACGCTATCTTTTGTTCCTGCGTGAAATCCGCCCAATTGGCGGGCAAGCTGACGCTTGAGACGCCCTGGTAGCGTATTGTTTCCCGATACTGTGACGAAATAGCATATGTGATAGTATTATCAACATCCTTAATATCCTTACCCGTATTGAATATAACGTCTTTGGTAACGGTCAAATCCACATCATAACCGTAAAGATTGGTTCCTGAACTCTTGGCTGTTTCCGTATACGAAAGGAGACTCCCTTTATCATCAAATACGATATTACTTCTTGTTGTCACTTGACTGACATCAACCGTTTTACCGCTGGCGTCAGTGCCATAAACGCGGACAGTGCCGGTAAAATCAGCCATCTGGCTTATAGCGTCATAGCTGATACCCGAATAATCCGTAACCTCAATAACGCCGGGATTGTCTGAAAGTTTCTTCTCCTGATGATATGATATGATCCTGCCGAGAGTATCATATGAACCCGACCACACAACGCGGCTGTTAAAGGCATCGGGATCAATGGCGGAGCCTTCAAAGGATGTTTCTTCATAACCTATAAGCTGTCTGATAGCGTTGAAAGCGGCGGAGTTTTCGGTTGTAATAATATTACCCTGCGCGTCGGTAATCTTCTTGATAGAATGGACAAGATTTTCTTTCAGGTCATAAACTCCGGTAAACTCAACCATTGACGTATTACCGTTATTATCGGTATACGTATCTTTATACCCTGTAACAAGATTTCCTTCGTATACAATATCTTCTCTGGTGTGGCACGTAATACCGCCGTTTGGCGTCTGCTCTGTCTGGACAAAACCTGTCATATGCGTGCCCTGATAAGTACCCTGCCATGAAATTTCGGAAACCTCATTGGCTGACTCTGACCATGTCCGGGCATTGTAATTTTCCAATAGATACCTGTCCGGCGCATAAGGATTTGCCTTATACGTTCCGCTCCAATCGGTCCAATTAGCGCCCTTGTCCTGGCTCCATCCCTCTTCGTGATAAGATGTCAGATTATGATTTGAATCGTAGCCCATGCCGTTACGGACAAAATAGTAATCGCCTTTTGCCTCGTCCCATCCTTCTTCTATACAGCTTGTCATGTCTTTACCTGAGTAAGCGCAGTTATAGACATGCTTAGTTGTTTTATGCTCATACACAAGGTTTTGTCCGGTGGACTGGTCAACAGCCTCTTCACGCGTCACCGTCACCTGGGAATAGCCGATAAGGTTCTTATTGGCATTTGTATCATAACCGCCATAATAAACCGAATCATCCGTATACTGGGCACCATACCACTGAATATAGGTTACGGCGCCAAAACGGTCTGTCTCTTTCGCGTTATAACTTGTCAAAAGGCCTTTATCGTTATATTGCATGTCATAGGTATCACGGAATGACACATTGCCAAAACCGTCATCAATATATTCGTTCAAAACAGCTATAGTCATGCCTGCCCTGGACCATATAACTTTCAGTGAACCGTCAGGGTTTTTGACCTGCATATAAGTTGTATTCGCGTGATAAACAAGGTTTCTGGCCTTCCATATCTGTTCCTGCATCTGCATATTGGCAAACATCTGTTCCATGTTTTCCATATACTGATTCAGGCGCACATCCTCAAATATGCCTCCTACAGCCGCGTTGCGGTGATATTCAGCCATTGCCTTACGATGCAGGTCATCCTGTTGCTTTTTCTGCTGTTGTATAGCATCAATAAGCGAATATGTGCGGGCCGTCTTCTTCTCGTTTGATTCCCAACGCTTTAAGGTATAATCCGAACTAAAGCCGGTCTGCTGCCACGAAAAAGTAATTATTATAACCCAGGATATAAGACGTAAAAAAATACTATATCTGCTTTTAGCGGGCATAGAAACAACCAAGTCATTCTCTTTATTCATCATATTTACCATAAGTTACCTCATATTTATTTTTTTCTTAACCCACTTATATAACACATAAGAGACCGCTTTATTCCATTAAATTTCATCTTTTTAAAAGTTTTTTTAAAAAAAACATAAAAAAACGCTTAAAATAATCATTTTAACCCATCTAAACTTACACTATTTTGATATAAAAGTCAATACCATGTGAAAATAAACATATAATTAGGCATTTTATGGGCAGACATTATACTATTTTATATATATTACTATATTTATTGGGATTTAATAATGTATAGTTCAAATAACTTATAATTACATAAGAATTAGTGAGAATTAACCATATCAGAACCGTATCATATGAAAATATTCAATGAAAACTACTTAAACCTGATAATCAACCATATCATTACCGTATCAATTATTTATAATTTGTATCATTATAATAAATTAAACACAATCCTTTCAAAATAAGATTATCATCTATTTTATCAATACATTTGCTGTGTTTAGCTATAATCCGGGATAAACCTCCTGTTGCCAACACAAACAATTGTTTATTCTTTTCATTTTTAATCCTGTCCACCAAGCCTTTGCACATACAAGCCATACCGAAAACTATGCCGCTTCTGATGCTTTCTTTTGTATCTTTACCAATAAGCCTTTTTGGAGATTTTAGCCTTATTTTCGGCAAAAGCGCCGTTTTATCTGCTAATGCTTCTGCCGCCATATCGGCGCCAATGGTTATTAGCCCACCCTCATATTCCCCTTTTCTGTTGACCAGGTCAAATGTCACCGCTGTCCCAAAATCAACAATTATAGCTGGGCTCTTGTATAGTTGATGACAGGCATAAGCGGCAACAAGCCTGTCCTGGCCTACCTGCAAAGGTTTTTTATATAAATTCTTAATAGGCACTCTTAAATGCCTGCCAAGGACAAAAGGCTTTACCCCTAACTTTTTTCCCAAAACGCCTTTAACATGTTTAAGGCTTAAAGGAGCCACGCTTGATATGATAACTGCCGCTTTACGCAAATCATTCAAACTGCCCAGCTTTTTAATACCTTTAAAGATAGCGGCTTCACGGGAGCTTGAGCGGATTTTGACCTTTCTACTCAAATGCCTGTTTTTAAACAAACCAATATCTATGGCCGTATTCCCTATATCAATCGCTAACAATAAATCTTTATTATGAGGTTTTATCATCTAAGCTCCACAAGGTCGCCTGCCGTAACCTTTTCAATCTGGCCGTCGTTTGTTTGTATATTAAGGGCGCCGTCAGTATCAATGTCATAAGCAATACCTTCTATGACCTTGCGCATACAGCTTGCGCGCACCTTTTTGCCTATGGTTGTTGACATGTTTTTCCACGCAAGCCTTAAACCGGAGAAGCCTGATTTATTGATTAAGATATAATTATTTTCAAGTTTTTCCAGGACAACCGTTAAAAGAGCCTGCCTTGAAACAGGTTCACCTAAAACATGAGAAATAGACACAGCTCCTCTGGGAAGCTGTGTCAAAGCCGTATTAACGTTTATGCCAATACCAATGACTATAAATTTAATCCTGTCGGGCTCGGCCTCCATTTCAGTCAATATGCCGGCAACCTTCCCCCCTTTGATAATAATGTCGTTTGGCCATTTTATATATGCCTGAACATTGCAGGCGTCTCTAATAGCCTGGGCAAGGCTTACCGCGGCCATAAGGGTAATCAAAGGAGCCTGGCACACAGGCATATCCGGTTTTAATACGACAGACATATATATACCTTTACCTGTGGGAGAAACCCAGCTCCTGGAAAGCCTGCCTCTTCCCTTATTTTGTTTTTCAGCCAATACTACCGCGCCTTCGCCTTTTGTCTTTTTCGCTAACTCGCAGGCTGTTGTATTTGTTGAATCAAGCTCATTATAATATAATATCCGCCTTCCGATAAATGAAGTCTTGAGGGATGGTATAATTTCAAAAGGGTATAGCTTATCCGGTGTTTTGACAAGCCTGTAACCCAGGTGCGGGACAGCGTCTATCTCATAACCCATCTGTCTTAGTTTTTCTATATGTTTCCATACAGCCGCTCTTGACATATTAAGGTTATGGCTTATTTGTTCACCGGAGACATAATCCAGATGGTTCTTTTTGAATATACCAATTATCTTTTCTTCCATGGCAGATACCCCGCGCGACAGTCCGATAGGACTTGATACCCGGTTTTTTTAAAGATTTCGCTTTTTTTTGCTTTGAAGTTTTTTTATCTGATCCCTGAAATAAGCCGCCTTTTCAAACTGCAGGTTTCTTGCCGCTTGTTCCATCTCACGGCTTAACTCCGCGATAAGCTCCCCTGCCTCTAATTGTTCTAACGATTCGCCGACTGGCCGGGCGGCTATATTTTCAGATTCACGCTTGGCGTCTATGCTTATTCTTATTGATTTTTGGATACTTTTAGGCTTTATATTATGTTTCTTATTAAATTCCAACTGCGTTTTACGCCTCCTGGCGGTCTCATCCATGGCTTTTTTCATTGAACCTGTAACAGAATCCGCGTACATCACCACCTGGCTGTTGATATTACGCGCCGCCCTTCCCGATATCTGTATAAGCGATGTAGCGCTCCTTAAAAAACCTTCTTTATCGGCATCTAATATACAAACAAGGGAGACCTCGGGCAGGTCAAGACCTTCTCGTAAAAGATTGATGCCGACAAGGCAGTCAAATTCACGCCTTCTCAAGGCGCCTAAGATACGGACACGCTCAATAGCATCCAGGTCAGAGTGCATATACTGGACATTAAGGCCCATATCGGTAAGGTATGCCGCCAGGTCTTCGGCCATCCTTTTTGTAAGGGTTGTTATAAGCACTCTTTCTTTCTTTTTTGCCCGGCCCCTTACAAGGGCTATAATGTCATCCACCTGGCCTTTTGAAGACTTGACAATAACTTCAGGTTCAGGTAACCCTGTAGGCCTTATCAGCTGTTCTACGACATTTTGGGAAGACATTGCCTCATAATCTCCGGGTGTTGCCGACACAAAAACAGCCTGCCCTGTAATAGATTCAAATTCATTAAATTTTAACGGCCTATTATCAAGGCAGGACGGAAGCCTGAAACCATGCTCAACGAGCGTGCGCTTTCTGGAACGGTCACCCTCATACATGCCCCTTATCTGCGGTATGCTTACATGGGATTCGTCAATGACCGTCAAAAAATCCCCCTTGAAATAATCAATAAGCGTATAAGGCCTGGAACCGGCTGGCCTTGATGAAAGATGCCGTGAATAGTTTTCAATACCATGGCAATAGCCTATCTCTTTAAGCATCTCCATATCATATTTGGTCCTTGACTCCAGCCTTTGGGCTTCAAGTATCCTGTTTTGGCCATTAAGTTCCTTCAGCCGCGCGTCAAGCTCCTCTCTTATGCTTATAAGCGCGGAGTCTATCTTTTTTTTGGTGGTCACAAAATGCTTGCCCGGATATATCGTAATATCACGCAGTTTCTCTTTGGTATTTTTCGTAACAGGATCTATCAAACTTATCGCCTCAATCGTATCGGCAAACATCTCAATTCTTACACCCAATTTTTCGTATGCCGGAAATATATCAATGATATCTCCCCTTACCTGGAACACCCCTCTTGAGAAATCAATATCATTCCTTTCGTAATGGATATCAACAAGACTGCTCAAAATCAGCTCAAGCGTTATATTAAGGCCGACCGAGAGGCGCAGTAACATATCCTTGTAATCGTCAGGGGAGCCTAAATTATAAATACACGACACGCTTGAGACAATAATAACATCATCTCTTGAAGATAAAGCCGCCGTAGCCGATAGCCTCAAACGGTCAAGCTCATCGTTAATAGAGGCGTCTTTTTCTATATAAGTGTCGGTCTGCGGTATATACGCTTCAGGCTGATAATAGTCATAATAACTGACAAAATATTCCACCGCGTTATCCGGAAAAAATTGCCTGAATTCACTGTAAAGCTGTGCCGCCAGCGTCTTATTGTGGGACATGACAAGGGTAGGTTTCCTGACTTTGGCGATTACATTCGCGATAGTAAAGGTCTTGCCGCTTCCGGTAACACCAAGAAGGGTCTGGTAACGCTTACCCGACAGAATGCCTTCGGTAAGCCCGTTAATGGCCTTTGGCTGATCGCCGCAGGGCGTGAAATCACTTACAAGCCTAAACTCCATACGCAAAGCCTTTCAGGGGTGTATTTGGTTTTGTTTATCTGACTTCAAGGGAAAAATCGCAGGAAGCTGCCGAATGCGTCAGGGCGCCTATTGAAATCCTGTCAACTCCGCACAAGGCTATGCCCCTGACATTAGTGATATTCACATTGCCGGATACTTCAAGAAGGGACTTAAATCCAACATCGCCTGTCTTTATCCTGTAAGCGTCTCTTATGGAGACCGCTTTTTTTATATCATCTATGCCCATATTATCAAGCATGATTATATCGGGGCCGGATTCCAGGGCAGGCCCGAGAAGGTCAATGGAATCAATCTCTATCTCAATCTTTTTGCCTTTAGGAGCATTAAGCCTGGCGCTTTGCACAAGCCCTTTTATCGCATCCTTTACATCTTTAAAAGCCCCAGGGCTTTTAAGCGCCAGGGATAAATGATTGTCTTTTATCAGGACCTGGTCATACAGGCCCATTCTATGATTTAGGCCCTGGCCGACTTTTACGGCATATCTCTGAAAACGCCTTAATGTAGGTATGGTCTTTCGCGTATCCATGATACGCGCCCTTGTATCTTTTACAGCTTCGGCGAACTTGTTTGTCAGTGTCGCTATACCTGAAAGCCAGCATAAAAAATTAAGCGCTGTTCTTTCCGCAGAAAGAACGCTCTGGCAGGAACCGTCTATATAGGCTATTGCCTTGCCCGCGGCTACCGCTGCCCCGTCGCTTACCAACGGCTTAAACCGAACTGACGGGTCAACTATATCAAAAACAATCTCCGCCAAGAGTATTCCGCACACAACAGCGTCCTGGCCGGCGCTTATAACAAACTCTCCTTTTTTGGACCTGCCAAGGACAGAGGCTGTAGTAATGTCTCCGCCGCCTATGTCCTCTATCAAGGCTTGCTGGATTATCTTCCTTGTATACGCGTCTATTATCATGTTATTCCCACGCCTTTTTTAAGCAAAGAAACCTCTTTTTCCGAAAGATGCCTGTAAGAGCCTGTTTGCAGATCAAGCTTTAAGCCGGCGTAACCTGTCCTGGTCAATTCCTTTATCTTATAACCCAGAGCTTCAAAGGTCTTTCTCACCTGGCGTTTCCTGCCTTCGTGCAGGCTGACCCGGACAACGGTTTTAAATTTATCGTTAATAATATCCAAGACTTTAAGTGCCGAGGCTTTCCCGTCTCCTATATCAACACCCCGCTCAATCCTTGATATATCAGAAGCTTTAACCTGGCCGGCAATGGTAACTTCGTAAAGCCTGTCCATCTCAAAACTCGGATGCATAAGCCTGTGGCAAAGCCGGCCGTCATTAGTCATGATAAGTAATCCTGTGGTATCTTTATCAAGCCTGCCTACAGGGAAAACCCCTTTCACGCCGGGAACAAGGTCCATAACCGTGCGTCTTTTATGCGTGTCTTTTAGAGTAGTTATATAACCCGCGGGCTTATTCAGCATCAGATAGGTAAGGTGTTCGGGTAAAAGGCCGGCATCAATTTTTACGCCGTCAACCGATACGGTATCCTTGACGGGATCAACCATGGCCCCCGGGCTTGATAATTTTATACCGTTTAGGCAAACACGGCCCTGGCTGATAAGCTCATCAGACTTACGCCTGGAAGCTATCCCGCGTTGAGCCAAAAATTTATTTATCCTTATAAGGTCAGGCATATTTATGTGAGATTTTTAATGTTTTCTTTTATGCGGGTTATTTTATCCGTCAGGACAAGCGCCTTCTGTTTTTCATCACGAACAATACCGGCGGGCGCCCTGTCAATAAAGGACTTGTTGGCAAGTTTTTTGTTTACCGCGGACAAAAACATTTCAGCCTCACCGAGCTCTTTATCAAGCCTTGCCTTTTCTTTCTCTATATCAATGATACCTTCAAGCGGAATAAAAACATCACAGAAATCAAGAACGCTTGACGCGGAAGGCCGCGGGCCGGTTTTTAAAGTATCCACTCTGACCTGGCCGGCATTGGCAAGTTTACCGGCATAAACCGATAACTCATCGGCCGACGAGAACATGTCTTTGTCTTTTGTTGAAACAATAACACGGATAGGCTGTTTAAAGGAGATGTTCATCTGCGCCCTTATGTTCCTGACAGCGGCTATGATAGAGATTATTTTATCCATCCTGCTGATAGCGCCTTCGTCTATCTCATTACCGGCAATACGCGGCCATTCGGAGACCATTAAAGGCTCTGCCATTTCCATCTCCTGCCACAATGCCTCGGTAACAAACGGCATAAACGGGTGCAGTATCTTAAGGCAGTTTATCAGTATATTGAACAAAACGGCCTGGGTTCTGGGCAGGTCTATGCTGGTCTTGGCTATCTCAACATACCAGTCGCAATATTTGTGCCAGATAAAATCGTAGGCTATATTAGCGGCATCATTAAACCTATAATCCCCTATGGCTTTTTCCACAGCCTTTACGGCCTTTTGAAAGGAATTCCATATCCATTTGTCAGCCAGCGAAAAACCGGTATTCTTGAAATAATCCTCCAGAGAACAAACCGGTTCCGGTTTGAAATTCATAAGTATAAAACGCGAAGCGTTCCAAATCTTATTCGCGAAGCTCCTGCCTGACTCAAAACGCTCTTTATTAAGAAAAACATCCTGGCCCGCGGCAGTAATGGAAATAATGCTAAACCGCAGGGCGTCAGATCCGTATTGTTCAATTATCTCAATAGGGTCTATGGTATTGCCAAGCGACTTAGACATCTTGGTTCCCGTATCGTCGCGCACAGTGCCGTGGATATATACATCCCGAAAGGGAATTTTTTTACAGAATTCAAGGCCGGCCATTATCATCCTGGCTACCCAGAAAAATATGATTTCCTGCGCAGTGACAAGGCATGAGGTCGGATAAAAATAGGCGAATTCTTTTTTTTGCTTTTCCATGTCCCCGGGTGAAGTTTTCCCGCCTGATACCGCCACGTTAAACGGCCAGCCGAGCGTTGAAAAAGGCCAAAGCCACGAAGAAAACCAAGTATCCAGAACATCCTCATCCTGGCTGATATCCTTGCCGCCGCAATGCGGGCATTTATCAGGCTTAACCCTTGAAACAATTACGCCCTTGGACGAATCTCCGCAACAGCAGGCACGGCAATAATATACAGGCATCCTGTGCCCCCACCATATCTGGCGGCTTATGCACCAATCCCTGATATTATACATCCAATCCAGATAAACTTTTTCCCATCTGGCCGGATAAAATTTTATATTACCGCTTTCAACCGCTTCAATAGCCGGCCCTGCCAGAGGCTTCATTTTTACAAACCACTGTTTTGACAGATACGGCTCCACTATGGTATGGCATCTGTAGCAATGGCCCACAGCATGCCGGTGCGGGGTTACTTTATCAAGCAGGCCTTCTTTTTCCAAAAAGCCTGCCAATTGCTTTCTGGCCATGAACCTGTCCACGCCTTTGTATATACCGGCATTCTCGTTAAGCACTCCATCAGGGCCCATTATATTAATCTCCTGAAGATTATGCCTTTTGCCGGCATTAAAATCATTCGGGTCATGGGCCGGAGTGATCTTTACTACACCTGTCCCAAAAGCGGGATCTACCATATCGTCGGCTATAATAGGGATATGCCGTCCGGCAACAGGAACAATAGCCCTGCGGCCGACTAAAGACTTATATCTCTCATCCGAGGGGTTTACCGCCAGGGCGGTATCTCCTAACATTGTCTCCGGCCTTGTAGTTGCCACTATCAGATAATCCGGTTCACAGGCCCGGCAGGCGGAGCCTTCGGGCTTGACCTGATATTTAATATAATAAAGCCTGCCTTCTATTTCCTCGTGTTCAACCTCTTCATCTGAAAGCGCTGTCCGGCACCTCGGACACCAGTTGATAATATAATTACCCCTGTATATAAGGCCTTTTTCATAAAGCCTGATAAAAACCTCCTGCACAGCTTCGGATAGGCCTTCATCCATGGTAAAGCGCTGTCTTGACCAGTCACATGAAGCGCCAAGACGCTTAAGCTGGCTGATTATGGTATTACCGTATTCCTGGCGCCATTTCCAAACTTCATTGATAAAGGCTTGCCTTCCAAGCTCATGCCTGTTTGCGCCCTGACTGCTCAACCTGCGTTCAACTACATTCTGCGTCGCGATACCGGCGTGGTCGGTGCCGGGCATCCAAAGCGCCTGCCTGCCTTTCATTCTGTGATAACGAATAAGTATATCCTGTATCGTATTATTCAGGGCATGGCCCATATGCAGTATGCCGGTAATATTCGGGGGCGGTATCATTATTGTATAGGGCATTTTTTTATGGTCAAGGCTTGCGTGGAAAAGGCCCTTTTCTTCCCATAATCTATATATGTCCCGCTCTATTCCGGCGGGATTATATGTTTTTGATATTTCTTTCATTCTCTATCCTTAGTTTAGATCCGCGGTATTCGGCATTGACGCTATCCGTTTAGTAATTTGTATTCAACGCTGTCAACCAGCGCCTGCCATCCGGCCTCTATAATGTTCTCCGACACGCCGATGGTCCACCACGATTTTTCCTTGTCCTGCGATTGGATCAATACCCGGACTTTAGCGGCAGTGCCCTGTTTCTCATCAAGAACACGCACCTTGAAGTCAGACAAATGCATATCCGCAAGCTTTGGATAAAAACCTACCAAAGATTTTCTCAAGGCTCCGTCAAGGGCATTGATAGGCCCGTCTCCTTCGCAAACCGTATTTTTGACCCTGCCTCCAACCATTATTTTTATACGGGCCTCGCAATAAAGGCTTCCATCTTCATCCTTTTCATTTATGACCCTGAAGCTTTTGAGTTCAAAGAACTTTTTGTATTTTTTTACCTGCCTTTTTAGCAATAATTCAAACGAGCCTTCGGCGGCCTCAAAATGATACCCCTGATGTTCCATATCCTGCAGTATGTTCATAAGACGCTTTGTCTTGGGGCTGTCTTTTTTAAGGTTTATATTAAACGACTCCGCTTTAATGGACAGGGTGCTTTTGCCTGAAAGCTCGGAAACAAGTATCCTCCTCTTATTTCCGACTGTTTCCGGCGGCATGTGCTCATATGCCTTGGGCTTTTTTAAAACAGCATTAACATGCACCCCTGCTTTATGGGCAAAAGCGCTTTGCCCGGTAAAAGGCTGATTATCCATATGCTTCATATTGCATACCTCTGCCACATAACGGGACGCCTCGGTCAATTCGTTCAGCCTGCCGCCATTAAGGCAGTCCATGCCGAGCTTGGCCATTAAAGACGGGATTATTGAGCATAGATTGGCATTGCCGCAACGTTCGCCATAACCATTTGTAGTGCCCTGGACATGGTCGCATCCGGCCATGACAGCGGCTATGGAATTAGAAACAGCTGTCTCGCTGTCATTGTGACAGTGAATGCCGAGACTGCATTTTATTAAAGGCCTGACCCTGGACACGATATCAGAGAGCTGGCAGGTAAGCATACCGCCGTTGGTATCACAGAGAATTATCGCGTCAGCTCCGGCCTCCTGGGCTCAGAGCAATGCCTGAAGCGCGTAATCCGCATTCTCTTTATAACCGTCAAAAAAATG
>JAQUQI010000016.1:5419-26461 GCA_028716165.1 Candidatus Omnitrophota bacterium | reverse complement strand
AAGATACTTGTTCGTGTTTTAAGCCACTAGAAAGTGGTTTTATAAAGCCTGTGTTGAGATAAAATTCCTTTGCTATATGGTAACGAAATGTCTATGGGTTTGTCTAATGATATAAGGGAACCCATGCTTCGTTTGTGGTAGATTTTTATAAGTAATTGAATTTCAGGTAGTTGTGGGGTTTGACTATCGTCCACGACTACCCGCCATTCTTCAATACCTACCCCAAGGCTTCAGGACTTGGTCAAGCGTCCTTTTGACCGCTTGGCTTCAGCCGCGGCATCTTTTATCAAGTATTAAATACTTAGACGTTTTGCGAATCAGACACTCTACTGTCCTAAATTCAAGTCATTCGTAAAATGGAATTCAAATGCAAAAAATATAGTTGACAATAAAATTATAGTGTGCTATATTTTTCCGAACAAAAAGGAAAACAGTGGCTAAGGGTGAATACTCTTTAAGGCAGACAAAATACGCCAAGACAAAGATAGCCTTGGCGAGGACATTTCTCAACCGCTTAAAATCCACGCGGTTTCAGGACATTGCCATAAGAGATATATGCGGCGCTGTTGAAATATCAGAGGGAACATTTTATAATTACTTTCCGAACAAGATTGATTTGACCAGGTATATTGAAAGGCTTATACTGCTTAAAATAGCGTGGCAGATACAACAGAAAGAGGGCAGTCTGGAGGCGGTAGAAGCTATAGAATACGGTTTTGACCTGATAGCTAGAGAGATAAAACGCCCCTTTTTGTTTTATGAAATTGTTTCGCTTCACACAGCCGAAAGGGCCCGGTTCAAAAAGGCGGTTCTTCTTAGCCAGGCTGAAAAATATTTCGCGTTTCCGGAATGTAAAAACATAGAGAACGCCAAGGTTGTTACATTAGACGCGCTGTTTATGTCATTGGTTATAAAAGCTCAAAAGGACGGCATCGTATCAGAAAAATATAGGGCCGCGGACATACTTATTAACCTTATGGCCATATTTGTGGGGGTGCCGCTTATCATTCAGGAGGAAGAGTTTGGCGGGTTGGATAAACTATACAGAAAGCAGTTGGCCTTATTATGGAAGGCGGTAAAGACCGATGCGGGTAAAAAATAAAATAAAGTACGCTACCTTGGGTATTTTTGCTGTCATAACATTATGCTTCCTGTTCCAGGCGGGGCAGGCTTTTGCCGGAGAGGACGTTTTGCAGGTAAGCCTTGATAACGCTATTTCAATGGCAATCAAGACAAGCGAGGATATAAGGATACAGGAAGATGAAATGGCCCGCAGCAGCTCCGGAGTGAGAGTTGCTAAAAGCCAGCTTTTACCTTATGCTTCCGGTTCTGCTGTTTGGTCTCGGAATTACGAGTATCCCAATATTCCCGCAACAGCGGCGGCCAAGGAATACGATTTTAATATCGGGGCGAGCATTGACCAAAAACTCTTTACGTTTGGCCGTATAGCTTCGTCAATATCCGCGGCAAAGAAACAATTTGAGGCAAGCCGTTGGAACAGGGAAACAACAAATCAGGATATTATTTATATGGCCAAAGTATCTTATTATAACGCGTGTCTGGCAAAACGCACGCTTGATATAGTCCAGGAGTCTTACAGGCATGTCCAGGAGAATAAGGCCATACTTGAAGACAGGTCATCAAGCGGGCGCGCGTCAAAATATGATAATATTAAGATGGCGGCGGATATGGCATCCCGGATACCTATGTTAAGCAATGCGCGTGCTGCTTTAAATTCAGCTCTGGAGACGCTTAAAAGGGTTATCGGCGTTGGCAGTCAAACCCAGATTAATATAACAGACGGTTTTGATGACGAATATACGCTTCTTGATAGAAAGGCGCTTACCGATGAATTGTTAAGCAGACAGCCGGCTTTGAAGGCCCTTGAAAACGGGGTTGGAGCTGCGCAGGACATGATATGGCAGAAACAGGCTGAATATTTTCCAGAGCTTTCCGCTTTTTCAACATGGAACAACAAAGGCTCCAGTAATAAGTCAGATATACGCAGTGAAAATTTGTATGATTACGGTGTAATAGGATTAAAGGTCGCTGTGCCCATATTTGAAGGCGGCAGGCGCCTGGAGGCTGTCCAGCAAGCCAAGCTGGACAAAAGCATAGCTGAATTAAATCTGAAAAAACTGACCAAGGATTTACTGCTTGAACTGGATTCATCTGTCGTGGTATATAATGAATATGTCAGCACACTGCAAAGCTATGAAGAGGCGGTGCGCCTGGCCTCAGAGTCATTTAAATTAAGCCAGAGCATGTTCCAGTCGGGGCACATTTCTATTACCGATTTAAATTCAGCCGAGCTGCTTTTGACACAGGAAATGTTAAACAGAGAAGTGGCTTTATTTAATATTAACGAGACTTTGGCAAAAATTAGTAAACTGACGGTCGCAGGGCCTGAAAAAGATGAATAAGAAACGTATTTTTTTATATTTTATTATCCTTGTCGTATTCATTGTTATGGTAATTATACGGCAGGGGCAGGTCCGTTGTAACCGGGCCTATGAGATAATGAGTGTTTATGCCCAATATCAAAAGCACGGAAAACCTGTTTTTGCCAAGCCCGCTGTTTTAGAAGATGTTTTTGTGTTTACCAAATTGACACTGCGGCCCGCGGAAGGCAATGCCTTGGAAGGTTATGTGCCGAAAGATATTCATGACAAACTTATGGCAGGCCAGCGTATTTATGATGAATCGTCGGACAAACAGGATATAGGTTATATAAGCGGCATAAGCGAAGATATGATTCTTGATACGGGCATGTATCGTGTCCAGGCTGTTTTAAATAGCCCGGCAATTGCCCAGGGCAAATGGCAGGTTGTTTATGTCAATACGGCAACTCTTACCGGGGTGCTTTGCGTTTCAGACGATGTCATAGACAGAGAAAACGGAACCACGTATATATGGAAAGTCAAAGAATCCCGAGCTGTCAAGCAGGCCGTGGAAATAGGCCAGCACAATGGCTATGGCGCCGTTATCAGTAAGGGGCTTGAGCGGGATGATGTGTATATCTATAACGGGTTTACCCAGCTTCAGGACAATGAGCTGGTTAGTATAGTAAACAAAATAGGCAGTTCAGGGGCAAGATAATGATTGATTTTTTTGTGAAACATCCTGTAACGACAGCAATGTTTATTTGCGTGTTTGTCGTGCTGGGTTTTGTCAGCTACGGCAATTTACTTGTTGAAAGCACGCCAAAAATAGATTTTCCGATAGTAACCGTGTCTACTGTTTTTCCCGGGGCAACCCCCCTTGACGTGGAAACGCTTGTGGTTAATAAGGTTGAGGATGCTGTTTCGGAAATATCGGAGATCAAAAAGATCAGAAGCCAGTCATACGAAGGATTCGGCTATGTGTATGTTGAGTTTTTGCTGTCAGCCGATGTAAATGTAAAATCTATTGAGGTCAAGGACAAGGTAGAAGCTATATTGAACGACCTGCCCGAAGATATAGAAAAACCCATAATAGAAAAATACGACCCCCTCATGACGCCCGTTATGGACATTGTTCTTTCAAGCGATACCCTTGACGGCAAAACCCTTTATGAATATGCTGATAAGACGCTAAGAGATAAGCTTTCTTCGGTGAAGGATGTCGCCAAGGTGGATGTATACGGAGGCAAGGAACGCCAGATCAATATAAGATTGGATCCTATGCTGATGAAAGAGCGCTTTATTACCATTCAGGAGGTTATAACCGCCCTGCGCATGAAGAATATGGATATTCCGGCGGGTAATCTTGAAAAAGGAGACCGCGCGTTAAGCGTGCGTTTTATCGGCGAGTTTCAAGACGCGGATGAGATCGCGAACATGGCATTGACCTCCGCGGACGGAAACACTTTTTTCCTCAAAGACATCGCTGTTGTTGAAGACGGTTTTATGAGGATAGAATCCATCGCTCGTTATAACGGCAGAGACGTTGTCGGCCTTTCGTTGAAAAAGGTCTCCGATGGCAACGCGATAGTCGTTGCTACACAGGTAAGAAAAAGGCTTAACGAATTTCGCAACACCCTGCCGGAAGGCATGGACCTTGACATAGCAACCGATACCACGAAATTTGTTATTGATGAAACCAAAGACACCCAGCAAAATATCCTTATCGGTATATTGCTAACCGTTTTTATTCTTTATTTGTTTACCGGCAGGCTTAATCTTACGTTTATAGCCGTTATTGTTATTCCCTCTTCCCTCATATCAACCTTTGCCTTGATGGATGCCTCCAAGTTCACTATTAATATGGCGACACTACTCGCTATCGCGACAAGCATGGGTACGCTCATAGCCAACGCCATTGTTATTATAGAAAACGTTCTTGAGCACCTTGAGCACAAGGAATCAGCCGTTCGCGCGGCCATAGACGGAACAAAAGAGGTCACGGGGGCTGTCATGGCGTCGGCCGGCACGAATTTGGTAGTCTTTACTCCTATCGCCATGATGGGAGGTATCCCCGGGCAGTTTATGAAACCCTTCGGGCTGACAGTGGTGTACGCGACACTATTTTCATTGATTGCTTCTTTTTCGCTTACCCCGATGCTGTGCGCTCTTTTACTGAAAAAGAGCGCGCCCTCCGCCGGCGGCAGGGAAGGCGCGCCGGGCCGCTTGTTGCGCCTGCCTGTCCAACTGACAACCCGTTTTATGGAGTTCTTGAAAAAGGAATATAAATATATCTTTGAGACTATGTTTCGTTATCCTATATTTGTGGTTGCCGCCGCTATTTTGGCGTTTTTTTCGCTGACATTTATCATGCCCTATCTTGAGAACGAATTTATGACGGCATCCGATCAGGACAAGATAAGCATCCAGATAAATTTGCCGCAGGGCTCAACCATAGAAAGGACATTAGCGGTAGTCAAACAGATAGAATCGCATATTGATACATTGCCGGAAAAGTTATCATATATGGTCAATATAGGCGATAACGGCGCGGAAAACGCGACTATTACTTTAGATCTCGTGCCCTCTAATGAAAGGAAAAGAAGTGATCTTGAAATCATCAACGCGCTTATACCTTTCCTGTCGTCAATACCCGATACGGAAGCTCATCTTATCCGTTCCGGAGGTATGGGCGCCGGGCTTCAGGAAGGAGACGTGTCCATAGATGTTTACGGCACTGATTACGGCAAGATGATAGAACTCTCACATCAGCTTAAGTCTATTATGGAGGCGACAGGATATTTTCGTTCAGTAGGCTCATCATATAAGGTGCCGAAAACAGAAGTGCGGTTTATACCGGATCAGAACAAGCTTATAGAATACGGCCTTACCGCCAGTTATATAGGTTCCAGCATACGAGCGTCTATTTACGGAGACGATACCAATGTTTATAAGGAAGGCGGCGAGGAGTACGATATCAATGTTGAACTTGATGACAGGTATTCCGAGAATTTTGACGATATACGGGAGATCTCGGTTATTTCTCCAAAAGGGCTTATCCCTATAACCGAATTAGGCGTTCTTGCCAAGGCTAAGGCCACGCCTTCAATCTGGCACCGCGACAAAAATCGTGTTATAAGGCTGGAAGGTTATTTGTCCAAGGGCTCTCTTGGATCAATGAAGCGTATTTTAGACGGAGAATTTAAAAAAATAGATTTTCCAAAAGAGCATGGTTATAATTATGTAGGCGATTCAGAATATCAGGAAGAATCCAGCAGTGAAATGTCAAAGGCATTTATTCTTGCCGTAATATTGACCTTTATGCTTTTGTGCGCGATAATGAATTCCCTGAATTATCCTATACCCATCTTATTAATGGTGCCGCTTTCTTTTGTGGGCGTATTTTATGCCATGTTTTTTCTCCACGCTTCAATCAATATGGCATCAATGCTAACTATGGTAATGCTTGTAGGCCTTGTTGTTAATAACGCTATTTTATTGCTTGATTATGCAATTCTTAAGATAAAAGAAGGCCTGCCGGTTAAAGAGGCTCTGTGGCAGGGGGCATCGGTAAAATTCAGGGCGATATGGATGACGTCAATTGCTATAATTCTTGGCATATTACCGCAGTTGTGGGTAATATCAGGCGCTAAACGGTCAATGAGCGTTGTGATGATAGGCGGTATGGCGGCGTCTATTTTGTTCACGTTTATATTTGTGCCGGTTATATTCTGGTATATACAGCGTTTTAATATCCTAAAAATATTTAACAGAGTTTCGTCTAAGTAAATAACAGGCAGCGGAGGCGGGCCTTGGCGTGTTTGCCAAACTTCACGGCAGGGTATTTTGTTGCATGCCGCGAGATTTTTTAAAACCAGGCCGGAGAAATTAGCGCAGGCCTGGTTTTTTTAAGGTTATTAAAGCCAAGAACACAGGCGCCGTGCGGCATCGTTTTTTAAGGCTTTTATATTTGCTTGCATTAAGCGCGGGTTTATGATAAGGTATTAAATCATATTTTTTAAAGTGCCGAGGTAGCTCAGATGGTAGAGCGCGGCCCTGAAAAGGCCGGCGTCACCAGTTCGATTCTGGTCCTCGGCACCATTTTTTTAAAAACTAAATTTTTAATGCAAGCGGGCCTGTTGGTGTATTTTTGCAGGGTTTAACCGATTATTTTATTTGATTTTTTCACTATCGTATTATATATTAAAGATACAAGCGCGTAACTTGCCCATGTAGCTCAGCTGGCAGAGCAGAGCTTTCGTAAAGCTCAGGCCGTGGGTTCGATTCCCTCCATGGGCTCCATACTTAATTTATGCTTTTTCCGAATTCATCTAATCGCGGCAGGCCGGCAAAAGCCGCGCGCATTGCGTGTCGTGCCGCAGCCAAAATCGGATTTATATGGCAAGATTAAGAGATGTATTGAGAGAGCCGGATTTTTTATTTTTATGGCTTGGGCAGGTTATATCTCAATTTGGCGATAAGTTGACGATGATGGCTCTCGTAGGCCTTGTAACCGACAAGGCTCCGGGGTCTGCTTATGAGATAGCCAAATTGTTTACTTTTATCATCATACCTGTTTTTATTGTAGGTCCGATCGCCGGAGTCTATTCAGACAGGTGGTCCAGAAAATGGACGATGATAATATCGGATTGCGTCAGAGGCCTTCTCGTCTTGTCAATAGCTCTTTATTGGATTTTTATGCCGGCTACAAAACCCATTTTTCCGGTGTATATTGTTGTTTTTTTAATATTTACGGTTACCCGCTTTTTTATACCCGCCAAAATGGCCATTGTTCCCGAACTTCTTACCGAGGACAAGCTACTTAAAGGTAATTCACTTATTCACATAACAGGCATGATAGCCTCTGCTTTGGGTTTTGGCCTTGGCGGTATCATGATATCATTGCCTTTCATAGGGCTTAAAGGGGGTTTCATCATTGACTCCACCACATTTTTTCTATCAGCCCTGCTTTTATCGTGCGTATCATCTCCGGGCAAGGCGGCAGTTTCCAAGAAGACTGCCGGCTTGCCCGGTAAGGATATGGTCCGGCTGCCCGCGAAATCGGTTTTGTGTGATATTAAATGCGGCATCAAACATATAATAGACCAGCCGAAAATGCATTTTGTCACAGTTCTGCTTTTTATATTAGCCAGCGGCGTGGGGGCCAGTCAGGTTGTTTTGATAGTATTTATACAGGATTATTTGGCCAGTCTTACAAGAGATCTGGGCTTATTGATAATGTTTTTTGGCATAGGGCTTTTTGCCGGCGCTATTGTCTATGGTAAATTCGGGGACAAGTTATCCAAGATAAGAGTTGTTTTGCTAAGCCTTTTGCTTGGAGGGGTATTTTTATTACAGTTTCTTGTTCTTGTCCGTATGTTTTCCAATTTTGCTCTTGCCGCTGTGATAACGTTTTTTTTCGGGGCCGCCATATCGCCTATCATAATATCGTCTAATACAATGGTCCACGAATTAGTTCCAGAAGATGCCCACGGCAAGGTATTCTCATCCCTTGAGGCTGTTATACATCTTGCATACTTGATATTTATGTTTATATCTGCTATACTGGCTGAAATAGCAGGCACTTTTAATATTTTGCTGATAATAGGAATAGCGTTTATCTTGGTTGGATTGATAGGGATCAGGAGAACCAAAATTGCTTAGGAAAACTTTTACCGGCGGTATTCATCCCGCTTGCCGCAAAGATTTATCAAAAGATCTGCCTATTAAAACCCTTGCCTTGCCGTCAGAGGTTATATTGCCTTTGGCCCAGCATATAGGAGCGCCATGCAAGCCTATTGTAAAAGTCGGTGATCGCGTAAAAACAGGCGACGTGATCGCGCAAAGCGAAAAATTTGTAACAGCTCCTATACATGCCTCTGTTTCAGGCCTTGTTAAAGCCATAAAGAAATTCAACCATCCCGTATTAGGTTTTGGGGATGCGATAGTGATTAATTCAGACCAGAAAGATGAAAAGGCGTTTGGCCCCGGCCCCGGAAATGATGCCGTGTTCGGACTTTCGGCCGAAGCCATAAAAGAGCGCATTATGTCCGCGGGTATTGTGGGCCTTGGCGGGGCGGCATTTCCTACACATGTTAAGTTGTCGCCGCCCAAAGATAAAAAAATAAGCACTTTTATATTGAATGGGGCTGAATGCGAACCGTATTTGACCTGCGATGACCGCTTAATGCGCGAATTTTCCTGCCAGATTTTTGCCGGTATGTTGTTATTAATGCGCTCGGTGGGGGTTTTAAGGGGTATCATTGCTATAGAAGGAAATAAACCCAAAGCCATAGAGGCTATGAAAAAAGCTGTAGACAATTTTAGTTTTCCAGATGGTGCGCGATATGATATAAGCGTGGCATGCGTTCCTGTTAAATACCCCCAGGGCGGAGAAAAACAATTAATTAAAACCCTGACAGGCAGGTCGGTTCCCGCCGCGAAACTTCCTTTTGACGTCGGATGCTTAGTTGACAATGTGGCAACGGCATACGCCGCGTATGAAGCTGTGTGCGAAAACAAGCCTTTGCTTGAAAGGGTTATTACTATAACAGGAGATGCCATAAATGAACCGGCAAATTGCCTGGTAAGAATAGGGACTCCTGTTTTATCTATCATTGAAGCATGCGGCGGTATTAAGGGTAAATTAGCCAAGCTGATTGTAGGGGGCCCGATGATGGGCCTGGCCCAATACTCGGCTAATATACCTGTGGTAAAAGGCACCTCCGGGATATTATTATTAGGCGGAGGGCAGCATATACGAACGGAAAATCCGCAATATTGCATCAGGTGCGGCAGGTGCCAGGAAAGCTGTCCTGCCAAACTTATACCCACGGATATAGCGAGGGCATCAGAGCTTGGCAGGTTTGAAGCGGCGCGGGAATTAAACGCGATAGACTGTATAGAATGCGGATGTTGCAGTTATGTCTGCCCATCCCACATACCGCTTGTCCAGCTTATTAGATATGCCAAAAAGGTTATAACATGTATGAGTTGACAAACGTTACATCTTCGCCGCATATACATTGCGGCAGAACTGTTAAAGGGGCCATGTGGGCGGTATGCGCCGCTTTATTGCCAGCCGGATTTTGGGGCATCAGGGCTTTTGGGGCCAAAGCATTATATCTTATCTGCGCTTCAATTATTTCATGCCTTATAACCGAAGCGGTTATACTCCGTTGCCGGAAAAAACCCGTTACTATACAAGACGGAAGCGCTGTTCTGACAGGCCTGCTTTTGGCCTATAATGTTTCTCCATGCGTGCCCGTATGGCTTATCTGCGTCGGAGGCGTATTTTCTATAGCGGTCGCGAAACAGGCTTTTGGCGGCCTGGGCAGGAACATATTTAACCCTGCCCTGGCAGGGAGAGCTTTTCTTATGGCATCATGGCCGGTGCATATGACGATTTTTAAAAATCCTATATGGCAGACGGACGCGCTTACAACAGCTACTCCGCTTACCAATCTAAAACATGATTTTGGCTTTCCGTCTCCCGCGTATATAGACCTGTTTACAGGTAATAAGTCAGGCTGTATAGGCGAAGTATGCGTGGCAGCGCTTTTATTGGGCGCGGCATTTTTATTGTATAAAAAATATATTGAATTTCGTATACCGTTTTCTTTTATAGCCACAGTGGCGCTTTTAAGCTGGGTCTTTATGGGTGATGGCCTGTTCCGGGGAGACTGGTTGTTTTTTGTTCTGTCCGGCGGATTAATATTGGGCGCTTTTTATATGGCAACAGATTACGTGACATCTCCTATAACAAACAAAGGAAAATGGATATTTGGCGTATTGTGCGGATTGCTAACGTTTGCTATAAGGAAATGGGGAGGATATCCCGAAGGGGTATGTTATTCAATATTGATAATGAATGCGGCAGTGCCTCTCATTGAAAGGCATACCCGCCCGTCCCGTTTCGGAGGAAAAGAGATTGGTTAAATTATCAACCATATTATCTGTTGTGTGTATTACGGTCGCCCTTATTCTTGGGCTGACATATAATATCACAAAGCCTATTATCGCGGCACAAGTTGATAGAGAGCAAAAAGAAGCCCTTAAGGCGGTTGTCCCCGGGGCCGATACCTATGAGAAATCTACTTTTAGCAAGGGAGAGTATTATAAATGCTTTAAAAAGGGCGCGCTTTCAGGTTACGCGATATATGTTGTAAGCCCGGGATATTCAGGCGATATTAATATGCTTTTGGGCATTGATAAAACAGGCAGGATATTAGGCGTTGAAATTATTTCACAGTCAGAGACGCCGGGCCTTGGCGCCAGATGCGTTGAAGTCAAAAGCGGCCAGACAGGCCCGTGGTTTTTGGAGCAGTTTAAAGGCAGGGATGCCCGTTCTCTGGCGCTTAAGGGGATAGAAACAATTACAGGTTCAACAATTACTTCAAGGGCCATCCTGGACGGTTTAAAGACATACGCAGAAGTTTTTTTAAAAGAGGTAAAATAATATCGTGAAAAGTCTTTTTGGCGAATTCAAAAAAGGTATTTATATAGAAAGCCCTACTTTCGGGCTTTTGCTTGGTTTGTGTCCGACGCTGGCAGTTTCAAACAGCGTGAAAAACGGTTTGGGCATGGGGCTGGCTGCCACAATGGTTCTTTTAGGTTCCAATATTATTATATCAGCTTTGCGTAGATATATACCTTCGCAAATCAGAATACCATGCTATATTGTTATTATAGCCGCGTTTGTGACTATCATTGAATTATTGCTCAAGGCATATTTACCAGCGCTTGATAAAGCGTTGGGCATATTCGTGCCTCTTATAGTAGTTAATTGTATCATACTTGGCAGGGCAGAAGCCTTTGCGTCTAAAAACGGCATAATTGCCTCAATATTTGACGCTCTCGGTATGGGAGCCGGTTTTATACTGGCCTTGTTGGTCATATCTTCCATAAGAGAGCTTATCGGCGCGGGCACATTGATGGGTTTCCAGATTATACCCGGTTTCCAGCCGGCCATCATTATGATATTGCCTCCGGGCGCCTTGATGACATTGGCATTTTTAATAGGGTTTTCAAATATGATGAAAGATCGCCGCCGTGAATCCAAGTGAATTAATGACCATAGCTATTAGTTCTATATTTATTAATAATTTTATATTGAGCCGTTTTTTGGGCCTGTGCCCTTTCATAGGCGTTTCTAAACAAACGAAACCCGCTTTAGGTATGGCAGTGGCGGTAATTTTTGTAATGACATTTTCCAGCCTGATTACCTGGCTGGCCTACAAATACCTTCTTTTGCCTTTTCATCTTGAGTATTTGAGGACACTGACTTTTATTCTTGTCATATCCGTATTTGTCCAGGCCGTTGAAATGGCGCTGGCAAAAAAGAGCCCCTCCCTTTATAAGGCTATGGGAATATACCTACCCCTCATAACGACTAATTGCGCCGTATTGGGCGTGACGGTCTTAAACATCAACATGTTTTTCGGAAAGCAATTATCCGACGGGTTTTCGCTTTGCGCTTCCCTGTGCCAGGCATTTTGTGCCGGTATTGGTTTTGCGCTCGCTATGCTTCTGATGTCAGGTATAAGGGAAAAACTTGATCTGGCTGACGTGCCAAAAGCACTGCAAGGAGTTCCTATAGCTTTTATAGTAGCTTCATTGATGTCTATGGGCTTTTTAGGTTTTTCGGGTTTCAGATTTTAAGTTTTTACCTTTGTCATCACAGGATCTTTATCCGTTTGGCATATAAAATAAAAAGGATTTTGATTTAACTATGGGTATATTAGCGCCGGTTATTATTCTTGGAACTATTGGCGCGGTCTTTGGTTTATGGCTTGGTTTTGTGGAAAAACTATTCGCTGTTTCAAAAGATCCGCGCATTGAACGTATTTTTTCATTACTTCCCGGCTCAAATTGCGGCGCCTGCGGCCAAGCCGGTTGTATGGGTTTGGCGGAGGCGCTTTCAAGCGGAGACGCGAAATCCGTGACATGCCCGGCGGTCCATGACCAGGAAAGAAAGACGATAGCGGAAATAATAGGCCAGAAAGACATACACAAAGAAAAAACTGTCGCGGTACTGCTTTGTGGCGGCGGGAACAAATGTAAAGATAATTATCAGTATTATGGTGTCAAGGATTGCCTTGCCGCCGACCTTATCTTAAAGGGCCCAAAGGCTTGCGCTTTTGGCTGTATAGGTATGGCGAATTGTTTAAGAGCATGCCCTTTTAATGCTATCAGCATGGGAGATGACGGCCTGCCCAGGATAGACCGCGGCAAATGCCTTAGTTGCGGTAAATGTGTTAAGGCCTGCCCCAGGGGCCTGATCGCTATTGTCCCGCGGGATAAAAATTATCATATACGATGCCGCTCAAAAGACAAAGGGGCTGATACCATAAAAGTGTGTAAAGCGGGTTGTATCGCTTGCGGCAAATGCGTAACCGCCTGCCCCGCCGGCGCGATTGAAATTAAAGACAATGTGGCGGAAATAAATTATTCCAAATGCGTTAATTGCGGCAAATGCGTAACCGCCTGTCCGACAAAGGCAATAGGCAAGGAGGCATGATATGGCTGGGCATGTTATAGAGCTTGAGGAAGAGGGCTTTAAGAGTAATGTTTTACAGCAAAAAGGGGTAATTATAGTAGATTTTTGGGCCCCGTGGTGCGCTCCATGCCGGATGACCGCGCCCGAGCTTGAATCCGCGGCTGAAAAACTACAGGGTAAAGTAAAGATCTATAAAATAAATATAGACAATTGTCATTCGTTGGCGGTTGAACATGGCGTGATGAGCATACCCACAATAATTATATTTAAAAACGGAAGCGAACAAGACAGAATAGTAGGGGCGGCTCGGGAAGCGCTTATCCTTCAAAAGATAGAAGGTTATATTGACTGATTTGGTTATATTGCTTGATATAGGAACAACAACAATATCGGCTGAAATATTTGATACGGCCAGGGGATTGTCTCTTGCCGGAGGCGCCGCGTTAAATTTACAGCATGAGATTGGAGAGGATGTCATATCTCGGATAGGCTTTGCTTTAAAGGGCGCGGACAATATCAAAATCCTGCAAAAAAAAGCTGCTGAATCCGTAAATTCCCTGCTTCGGGGTATATTAAGCAAAATTCCCGCCGGGAATAGAGATTTCAACAAGGTTTTTTGTGCCTGTAACAGCGGTATTTATCATATCCTTCTTGGCATTGACCCGTCACCATTGATCACGCCGCCCTATAGAATACGGGAAAAAGCAGAGATGACGGTCTCTTCGGAAAGTATCGGTTTTAAATTTGCCAAAAAGGCGCGGGTGACTTTTCTGCCTAACATCGGAGGCTTTGTCGGTTCCGACGCTTTTTGCGCCGCGCGTGCCAGCGGAATTTATGATTCCTATGACTTGATAGCCGTCATTGATATGGGCACAAACGGCGAGATATTGCTCGGGAATTCCGACAAAATACTGGCCTCTTCCACAGCGGCGGGCCCGGCCTTTGAGGCGCGGCATATTAAAAACGGCATGCCTGCTATAAAAGGCGCTATAGTAGGCGTTAAAATCGTAAATGGAAAAGCGCTGTTAAACGTAGTTGGCAATACAAAGCCAAAAGGCATTGCCGGAAGCGGATTGATAGAGGCCTGTTACAGGCTTTATCGCGGCGGATTTATTGATAAGTCAGGTAAAATGCGGGAAAAGGAGTTTGTGCTGTATGGCAAGGGTAAAAACAGGATATCCATTACACAGGCTGATATCAGAAAATTACAGTTTGCCAAAGCGGCAATTCTTTCAGGCATTAAGGTGCTTTTAAGCAGGTATAATGCCATAAGCCGTGATATAAAAGAAATTTTCTTGACCGGTTCATTCGGAACAGGGCTTGATATTGAGAGCATTGTCGGAATAGGCCTTTTGCCCGGGCCTGCTACAGGTAAGATTAATTATATCCAAAATGCCGTTCTGGGCGGATTGCGTTTGCGGGCAATGGATGAAAAAGCTAATGCCAATGCCAACACCAAAACCTTAGCCCTGCTTGGGCGCATACGGCATGTGCCGCTTCTCGGTAGAAGGTTTGAGAAAGAATATATACGGTCCTTGTCTTTTGGTTAGACAGAGGCGTTTTGCCGAAATGGAAAATGATGATAAATATAGCGGTATTTTGTTCAGGAAACGGCAGTAATTTACAGGCTATACTTGATGCCGCAAGAGACGGCCTTATACCATGCAGGGTAAAATTGATGGTATGCGATAATCCGGGCGCTTACGCAATAAAAAGGGCCGAGGATTCAGGCATACCACGCCTTATTGTTAACAGAAAAGATTTCCCCTCAAGAGAGGCCATGGAGGAACGTATCGCCTCGGAGGTGGACGAAAAAAATATAAAACTTATATGCCTTGCCGGTTATATGCGGTTGTTATCAGGGCGGTTCGTTGAAAGGTATGCCGGCAGGATCATCAATGTGCACCCGGCCCTTTTACCTGCTTTTAAAGGAAAGAGCGCTATCAGAGACGCTTTTGAAAGCGGTGTAAATATTAGCGGGGTTACGGTGCATTTTGTTACAGAAGCCGTGGATTCCGGGCCTGTAATATTGCAGGAGGCTGTTGTTATAGAAAAGAGCGATACTATTGAGACATTAACAGAAAAAATTCACAAGGTTGAACACAGGCTTTATCCTCAGGCCATAAAGCTTTTTTGCCAAAATAAGACTTGATGCCGCGGGACATAAAACCTGGCTAAACAAACCAGGGGAAGATAATGGCAAACATTAAATTTGGAACATCAGGATGGCGCGCGATTATAAGCGAGGATTTTACTTTTGAAAATGTTGACTTTGTCGTGCAGGCGGTTGCTGATTATATTAAAAAATCAGGGGCTTATGATAAAACGGGAAAACGCGTTGTAGTCGGTTATGACACGCGTTTTTTATCAAAAGAGTTTGCCCGGCAGGCGGCGGCAGTATTTTCGGCAAACGGCATAAAGGTCTTATTGTGTGACAGGGATACACCGACGCCGGCCATAGCGTATCATATAATAGAAAAAAAATGCTGCGGAGGGATTAATTTTACGGCAAGCCACAATCCCGCCGGTTATAATGGCATAAAATTTTCTCCTTCCACAGGAGGCCCTGCCACGCCTGATATTACCCTTATAATAGAAAAAAATATAAAGCGCTTGCAGAAAAACAAAAGGCCCATCACCTGCCGGCCGCAAGAGCGTTTGATAGAAGAATTTGACCCGCGCGAGGGATATCTTGACCGCATAAAATCATTAGTTGATATAAAAGCGATAAGCAGGTCAGGTTTTAAAATAGCCTGCGATTGTATGTATGGAACATCAAGAGGTTATCTTGATAAGGTTCTTGGCGATTGCGGAATAAAAACGAGTGTTTTGCATGATTATCCAAACCCAGGCTTTGGAGGAAAGCGGCCCGAGCCGGCAGAGGAGAATATAGTGGACCTTATAGGCCTTGTAAGGGCGGGATCATTTGAGATAGGGCTTGCTACCGATGGCGATGCCGACAGAGTCGGGATAGTTGATTCGGACGGCACTTATATCAGCCCTAATGAAGTAATCATCCTGCTGCTGCATCATTTTATTGCTAATAGGAACACAAAAAGGAAAACGGTGGCGCGGACAATACCAACTACTAATATGATAGACCGCATAGCTAATAGGCATGGCATAAAAGTAATAGAGACTCCCGTCGGTTTCAAGTATTTTGTTAAGAGCATATTAGATAATGACTGTATTATAGCAGGCGAAGAATCCGGAGGGCTTTCAATATCGGGCCATGTCCCGGAAAAAGACGGTATATTGGCCTGTCTTTTGGCCGCGGAAATGCGCGCTGTAGAAAAAAGGCCTATTTCTTCCGTACTATCCTCAATATATAAAGAATACGGCAGGCTTTACTACCGCAGGATGGATATAGGCCTGACGCAGTCCGGCAAGCAAATGCTTTTACGCAGGCTTTCTTCAAAAAAGATCACCAGTTTTGCCGGCATAAGCATTACCGCGCGCGACACAAAGGACGGAATCAAATTTTCGCTTAAAGACGGTTCATGGGTTTTGTTCAGGCCTTCAGGCACCGAGCCCATTGTAAGGATATATGTTGAATCGGTATCTACGCGGTCTTTAACGCTTTTACAAAAAGCCGTTATGGGCTTTACCGGCAGATAAATGGATTCTAAACAGGCATTTTATTCTTTTTTGTTTTTCAAGGAAAGGGGGCGCTAATGGCGATAAAGAGAATATTAAGTTTATCTTTTTTTGCGGTCTTAATTTTATGTTCTTTTAGCGATACCGGCAATACCACAGAAGAAAGAGCCTGCCCCCCGCAGGGCTATACCCTTATATCCTCGGATGATATGTCCCATGTAAATGATATGCTTAGGTCAAGCATAAAGTCCCTTATACCCGGATGTAATGAAACATTTGCCCACTATGAAAGCCCGCAGGCGCGTCAGTATATTGATGAACTGTCCATAAGTTTTATCCCGTATGTTATTTTTGACCCTTCTATAATTTACAGCGGCAGTTTTTTCCATATGGCGCGCAACAATATGATTGAAATGATAAAAGGCCATTATGTCATACCGGCGGGCCAGCTAAGGATGGGCGATATAATGATTCTTAAAAGGCCGAAAAAACAAAACACGCTGCGCATTTACGCGGCAGGGCTTTGCCGCGATTCAAGCCAGGCCATGCTTGAGATATTAGACCTGGTAAAGCGAAAAAATCTTGATATTGATGTTGAAATAAAATATATAGTAAATTCCGATGAATTCGGAATGACGTCCAGGCGCGGGCCCGATGAAATAAGAGAGGACATAAGGCAGATAGCCATAAAAAAATATTATCCGGATAAATTTTTTGATTATATCTCTATCAGGCAGGACCACAGCCCCGCTCAAGCCCTGGAGGGCGCGGGCATACAAAGTGAGGATATTGACAGCAAGCGTGACGAGGCCTTAAACATATTAAAAGACAGCCAGCCCGAGATAAGGTCATTAGGCATATCCGCCAGCCCGGTTTTCTTATGGGAAAATATTTATTTGATTACTAATATATCGGGCCTTAAAAGATACGCCCCTTTCAATGCCAAAGCGCATCAGCAGGTATCCGGCGCGAATGTCGCGGCAGGGCCTGTCCCGATAGATTTTTTTTATTCCTATCGCTGTGCTCACTGCGCGAAGATCAAAAGACAATTTTTAGCTGAAATTGAAAAAAAATATGAAGGTAAAATAAAGATCAATTATCGTAATATATCTGACCAGGACGAGCTTTTATTGATGTATTCCATGGAAAAAGAATACGGTGTTTTGGGCAAGGATATTCCCGAGCTGTTCCTTCCTAATAAGGTGCTGTGGGGAGAAATTATGATAACTCGGGAGCTTGAAAGAGCTATAGATGAATTGCTGGCCGCAGGAAGTTACAAGCCCGCCAAGCGGGTTGAAGCGGATAAAAATGCCGCTCAAAGCAGGTTTTCAGGTTTTAGCCTTTTATTGGTTGGATTGGCCGGCCTGCTGGACGGCATTAATCCGTGCGCTTTTACCGCCCTGGTATTTTTTATCGGTTTTTTAAGCTTTCATTCATACAGCCGGCGCGATATTTTTTATGCCGGCAGTAGTTTTCTGCTGGCCGTATTTATAACGTATCTTTTGCTGGGCATGGGTGGGGCGGCTGTATTAGGGTCAATAGATAAATTTTATATATTCTCCAATATAATTAAATACGGCATAGCTTGTTTTACGCTGGCATTAGGCTTACTCGCGCTTTATGATTATATTGTCTATAAAAAAACAGCCAGGACAGAAGGGTTGAAGCTCCAGCTTCCCGCCGGCATCAAAAATTTTATACAGATGAATATAAGCAAGACTTATAGAAGCGGGCAAGGGCCTTCTCGCCCATGGCGCGCTGTTTGCATCGCGTTTATCAGCGGCGCTGTTATCTCCGTTCTTGAATCTGTCTGCACCGGCCAGGTCTATTTACCGGTTATAGCCCTTATTATAAAAGACCCGGTCTTGCGCATAAAGGCGTTTGGATACCTTGTGTGGTATAACCTGGCGTTTATCCTGCCGCTGGTTATTATATTTGCCCTGGCTGTTATTGGAGTCTCATCAGGGGTTTTTGAGTCGCTTGTAAAAAGGCATCTCGCGGGCCTGAAATTGGCTTATACAGTATTGTTTTTCGGACTTGCGGTGTTTTTGTTTTTTTCATAAACTCGGGTTATGATGTTTGGGCCGCCATTTCCGGCATTCAAATGATCCGTTTTTCCCGACGTCACCATATTTTTATTTTCCTTGACATTACGTATGGCTATAACGTATAATTTGAATTCATCTTTAAAACGCAACCTCAAAATATAATATATTAGAAAGGGCCAACATGGACGCCAAGATAAAGGCTGTTAAGGCAAGGCAAATACTGGATTCGCGCGGCAACCCTACCGTAGAAGTTGATTGTGTATTAAGCGACGGTATTATAGGAAGGGCTGCTGTGCCAAGCGGGGCTTCTACCGGAGAGCATGAGGCCATTGAGCTTAGAGATAATAATAAATCCAAGTATCTCGGTAAGGGCGTTTTGAACGCGGTTTCAAATGTTAATGGTATTATAGCCAAAGGCCTTAAAGGCATGAAACCCTTTGACCAGCGGGCTATTGACGATAAATTGATATCCTTGGACGGGACAGAGAACAAGTCAAGGCTCGGCGCCAATGCCGTTCTTGGCGCGTCATTGGCCGTGGCAAAGGCCGCTTCCCGGTCAAAGGGGATGGAGCTGTATGAATATCTCGGCGGCAGGAAAGCGGTAATGCTTCCTGTGCCGATGATGAATATCTTAAACGGCGGTTCGCACGCGGACAATAATGTTGACCTGCAGGAATTTATGATAATGCCTGTTGGCGCCGTGTCTTTTTCCGAGGCGATTAGGGCAGGCGCCGAAGTATTCCACGCTTTAAAGGCGATATTAAAAAGCAAAGGCCTTGAAACATCTGTAGGCGATGAGGGGGGATTCGCGCCTAATCTTAAATCAAATCAGGAAGCTGTTGAGGTAATACTGCAGGCTATTGAAAAAGCGGGATATAAAGCCGGTAAGGACATATGCATAGCCCTTGACCCGGCATCCAGTGAGTTTTTTAAAGACGGTAAATATACTCTAATGGCGGAAGAAAAACAACAACGTTCTTCGGAAGATATGGTTGATTTTTATAAGAAATGGACGGACAAATACCCCATCGTTTCCATAGAAGACGGGTTGGCGGAGGATGATTGGGACGGATGGCTTAAGCTCACCAAGGCGATAGGCAAAGATGTCCAGCTGGTTGGAGATGACCTGTTTGTGACTAATACGAAAAGGCTTAAAAAAGGCATTGATTCCGGAATTGCCAATTCAATATTGATCAAGGTGAACCAGATAGGTACGCTGTCGCAGACCCTTGACGCGATAGACATGGCTAAAAAGGCGGGCTATACAGCAGTGATTTCTCATCGTTCAGGCGAGACAGAAGACACTACTATCGCTCACCTTGCTGTCGCTGTGTCCGCGGGGCAGATAAAAACAGGTTCCCTATGCAGGATGGACCGTGTGGCAAAATATAATGAATTGCTTAGAATAGAAGAGGCATTGAAGTCAAGGGCTAAGTATGCCGAGTTCCCGCGCAAGAGATAGAGAAAGGCCTTATGTCAAAGAAGTATCTTTACCTTCTTGGCATTATTACGATAATGTTAATATTCGCTCCAGGCTGTTTAAGGCTTTTGGAGCTTAGGCAGAAAAACAAGGCCCTGCTCGCTCACATAGAAGAACTCAAGACAGAAAACCAGTACCTTGACCGCAGGGCGCACCTTCTTGAAAGTGACCCATTTTACATAGAGAAGGCCGCCAGAGATAAGATTGGCATGGGCAGGGAAGGGGAGTTAAGGTACAGATTTGTTTATGAAAGTCAGGAACAATCGGATGATACGAATGGAACAGATGATTAAAGCAGGCGATATTGTGGAAGCGGAGATATTCAGGATAACAAGCTTTGGCGCTTTCGTCAGGCTCAAAGACGGCCAAAAAGGTTTTATCCATATATCTCAAATCGCGGATGGTTTTGTCCAGAATATCAGCGACCATCTGCGATTAGGAAGTAACATTAAGGCAAGGGTCTTAAAGATAGAGGACGGCAAGATAGAGCTTACGCTTAAACCTTTCAGGCAAAAAACGTTTTTAAACCGTCCGGCCAGAGGTTTTAGGATGAATGTCTTTGAAGACAAACTTCAGGGGTTTGCATTAAAAGCCGGTCCGGCCAATTAGTATTTTTTGATCTTGAATTTTATTGAATGTGTTTGTTGTATTTGGCATTTTATTGTATAATATTGACGCGGGGTGGAGCAGCCCGGTAGCTCGTCAGGCTCATAACCTGAAGGTCAGAGGTTCAAATCCTCTCCCCGCAACCAGTTCTGCAAGAGGATTTGAACTGAGCCCTGCTATGAAATGCGACGAACAGGAGCATCTCAAGGGCGACTGGCCGACCCGAAATGAGCGAAGCGAATGCAGGGCGCCAAATCCTCTCCCCGCAACCAGTTCTGCAAGAGGATTTGAACTGAGCCCTGCTCTGAAATGCGACGAACAGGAGCATCTCAAGGGCGACTGGCCGACCCGAAATGAGCGAAGCGAATGCAGGGCGCCAAATCCTCTCCCCGCAACCAGTTCTGCAAGAGGATTTGAACTGAGCCCTGCTCT
>JAQUQI010000016.1:0-5319 GCA_028716165.1 Candidatus Omnitrophota bacterium | reverse complement strand
GAAATGCGACGAACAGGAGCATCTCAAGGGCGACTGGCCGACCCGAAATGAGCGAAGCGAATGCAGGGCGCCAAATCCTCTCCCCGCAACCAGTTTTATATTAAACCAAGACAGCCTGTAATGGTGATCTTGGTTTTTATTTTAAAAGGCGGGCCTTGTTAAAAAAACACGGTTTTTATATTTTTTTATGTCTAAAAGATTTTTAGATGTATAATAATGGACGTAAAAGAATGATTAGTATATTCTATTATTTCGGTTTAAAGATTTTTGTTCATATTAAAAACAGGGTTATCGCCGGAGCATTTGATAAATTTATTTCGCAGACGATTTTAAATCCGGACATGTCCCTTATCCGAAAACCGTGTTCAGCCCGGGATATTAATGTGTCAATCGGCTTTAAGGACAGCCGGGCGCCTGTCCGCGGCGTTTTTTCCGAAAGTATTGGATTACAGCTTCCGGATAATAAGTCAATATTTACGCCGTGCCGGTTTTTTGAAGGCCCGCAAGCCGGAGTGTACTACAATATTTTTTCCGGTATTGCCGTTATTCGCGTTAGTGAAAACGCGGATTTAATTGACGTGGTATTTTTCACGAAAGCTTCTTTGGAAAAGTATTCAGATGTTATTTTTAGGTATATTTTTTCATTTATTCTTGAAGGAAACGGGTTTTCTTTCGTCCACGCGTCAGGCGTTGCCAAAGGCGGCAAGGCTGTTATATTTCCTGCCGCCGCGGGAGGAGGCAAAAGCACCATTGCCATGGCCCTGCTTTTGTCAGGGTTTGAGTGGATAGGAGACGAACACGCTGTATTTAAGTTAAGGCGCGGCAGGACTGTTGATATATCGCCTTCTTTGTTTGCTCTAACCGCGGGCTTAAGACGCGAAGCATTATCCAAATTTTCCAGGCTTCAAGGATATAAAGACGGGTTTGCCAGCCTGGCGAAAAAAAACAAAACAAAAATGTTTTTGTCAATAAAACCGGATTTTTTAATAACCCATGCCCAGCTCAAAGCCACAGTCTTTCCCCGAATAACAGATGAGCGAAAAAGCCGTATAAAAAAAATCAGGGCTAAAGAAACGGCGGAATGTCTTTTAGCGTCCGCCTACAAAGAACGGTTTTATCATCACGGCGGGATGTTTTTAAAAGACAGATATCAGGCATTGCTTGGGCTCGCGTCAAAAGCTGACAATTACCGCATGTATTTGGGCACTGACTCACAGGCCTGGGCAGGCATCATAAGTTCCGTAATCAACAGGTAAAATATTAAGAGGTTAACGCGGATGGAGTGCAAGAGTGATATGGGCACAGCCGAGCGCAGAGGGTTTAGATATAGGCCTTTTAATATAGTCTTGGAGATAACCAGAAAATGCAATATGAGCTGTGTCCATTGCTGTGTGGACAACGCAGACGCTCCAGAGCTTCAAACACGCGATATCAAAAGGTTTCTTGATGAGGCCGCGGCATTAGGGTCTTTGAAAGTAAAAATAGGAGGCGGTGAACCGTTTACAAGAAAAGATTGCATGTCTATTATAGAATATGCCCGCGAGCTGGATTTGGCGGTATCGGTTTTTACAAATGCCAGTCTTATTGACAGGCACATAGCAGGGCAGTTGCGTGATTTAAAGGTTTATATTATCAATGTAAGTATATACGGCTCAATTCCCCGTATTCATGATAATATAACCGGAATAAAGGGGTCTTTTGATGCGCTGCAAAGGGGAATTGATTGCCTTCTGGAAGCGGGTATCAGTCCTTATTTGTCCATGGTTAT
Source organism: Candidatus Omnitrophota bacterium (assembly GCA_028716165.1). NCBI lineage: Bacteria > Pseudomonadati > Candidatus Omnitrophota > Candidatus Omnitrophota bacterium. The sequence goes on along the minus strand of JAQUQI010000016.1, from coordinate 3,551 downwards.
AATGAAAGAAAATTATAATGATTTAGATAATGTCATGAAACTGGTACGGGAAAAAACAGGAAGAGAGCCTAAATTTACCACAGAAATATTTCCCAAATATAATCATGGCTTGTCCCCTATCAGGCATAGAATTTCCGATACGGAATTGGAAGAATTTTATAATTTACATATCGCCGATAAACGTTTTTTAAATATTGGTACTTTTGACTCCGGCCTGTCCTGCAATGCCGCCACGTTCGGTTGTTTTGTTTCAGCCTGCGGTGATGTGTTTGCCTGCGCGTCATTACGCGTTAAAGGCGGCAATATCATGTCCGGCTCTTTTAATGACATATGGCACGGCAAGGCATTTGAACGCTTAAGGGTTTTAACTATGGAAGATTTTCCGCTGTGCAAAGATTGTGAATTGCTGCCCGGATGCCCCAGATGCTTGGGGCTTTCGTTTTTGGAATACAGGGATTATACCCTGCCGCATCCGCGTATATGCCTTAGAAGCCGCATCTTTGACAGGTTATCAAAAGAAAAGATTATAAAATAAGGAGAAGCTTATGGTAAATGATTACTGCGTTATTAAAACAAGTGAAGATCTGGTATGCAGGTTTGTTGACGGTGATATTTTTATCGTAAGCCTTAGGACAGGCAAATATTACAGCCTTAATGCCTCTGCCGTGGTTATATGGGAAAAGATAACCGGAAAAGATTTCAGCGTAAAGGCTGTTGTGGATTGGGCTGTAAAGAAATTTTCTTCTGCCACGGAAAATGATATTCGTTTGGGTGTTAATGATTTTTTGAAGGATTTGGAAAACCAGGGCCTCATTACGCTATTGTCTGACAAAGATAAAATAGCGCCTGCCGGGGCTTGTAAAAAGAAGGGCTACGCTAATCTGCCAGGCGCGGGCTTGAGCAATGGTATGGATGCCTATATTAAGCCGCAGTTGATTAATTATGAAAATCAACAAGTGGCAAAAGAGGGCCGTAAGGTTTACGCGTGCCCGATCCATATAGATTATTTTTCTGAATGGGATACCTGCGCTCTTTAGATCCTGCGGTTTTTAAAAATGTAAAACTATTACCGTGTTTTCCGTAAAAAGGATATTTCCCCGATGGTAGAGACTGCGATTTCGTCAGATTTTATTGCTAATCCTGACTATACATTTGCCGGTGTAAAAGGTGAAAGCATGAGCCCCGCGGTTAAAAACGGATGGAGTATAGACATAGCGCGCGCAAGGCCTGAAGACATAAAAACCGGAGATATAATTATTTTTAGAAAAAAGCTTCTTATCTGTCACAGGCTTTTGTTCAAGGCCAGATTATTTGGCAGGTATTATATAATACAAAAGGGCGATAACGCGAAAACAGGCAGTGTGATTACGCCAGAAGATATTATAGGCAAGGTGAGTGCGGTTTTTGACGAAAACGGCCGGCGCGTTGATGAGTCAATATGGCGTATCACGCATATCGGAACAAGAAATGCTTTTTTTTACCGCGTTTATTTATTTGCTTGTGTTTTTAAACGCTTTGTTCTTGGCCCGCGCTTAAACAGGTTTACGTGCCTTGTTGACCGTTTTTTGTGGCAGGCCCGAAGGCAGGCCTAAGCCCGTTTTTTCTTTACTAACCGCGATATATAATATATAATTTGTCTTAAAGAACAGGAGGCGGGTATGGCAAAAATTGAATTTGGCAGTATGTCAATCGCGCGCAAAACATGTATTACCATAGCAAGCGTTCTTTATATTCTGGCTGTTTTGGGTAATGCCAGGCATGGTTTTGTGGAAATATTAAGCGTTACGCTTGCCTTTGGCGCTTTATTGGCAATGGTTTTGCTTTGGGTTAAATAGTTCATATTAGGGACCTGGTTTTTTACCCCATATTTTTATTGACCGTTTAAAAACTTTTTGTTAGAATGACCCTCTCTGATGAGTAGTCAATAACTGCCCGCGTGTTTTTTAAAGTGCCGGGCCTGTTTGGAAAACCCCTTCGTTTTTTATGAGAATAAAGCGCGTCAGCAAGGAGGACCCCTGTGATACAGCGTTATAGCCTTTCCCGAATGAATTGTATCTGGCAAGACCACAATAAGTTTCAAAAAATGATGGAGGTGGAGATAGCCGCTTCCGAAGCCCACGCCAATAGCGGTAAAATACCCAAGAAGGCCTTTGAGCGCATAAAGAAAAAGGCGCGTTTTGATCTTAAGAAAATAGAGGCGCTTGACAAGAAGACCAACCATGATGTGGCTTCGTTTGTTGAAAATCTTCAGGATAACATAGGCCCCGGAGGAGAATATGTTCATATGGGCCTTACTTCAAACGATGTCACCGATACGGCGCTTGCGATGCAAATGCGGGAGGCTGCCGATATTATACTCCAGGGGATGGACAGGCTGAAGAATATCCTTGCCAAAAAGGCGGCTGCGCACAAAGATACGGTGATGATAGGAAGGACCCATGGCGTGCACGCGGAGCCTACCACTCTGGGGCTTAAACTGGCGGTCTTTTACGAGCAGATAAAACGTGATATAAAACGCCTTGAGGACGCTAAGCACAATATAAGTTTTGGCAAAATATCGGGCGCCGTGGGGACTTTCTCCAACATAGAGCCTTTTATTGAAATGTATGTGTGCAAAAAGCTGGGCTTAAAACCCGCGCCTGTTTCAAACCAGGTGCTCCAAAGGGATAGGCATGCTCAATTTCTGTCCGCGATTGCTATCGCCGGCGCCACGCTTGAAAAGCTTGCCCTTGAGATAAGGCATCTTCAACGAACAGAGGTTTTAGAGGCGGAGGAATATTTTTCTAAAACGCAAAAAGGCTCGTCAGCCATGCCGCATAAGAGAAACCCAATCACGTGTGAAAGGATATGCGGTTTGTCGCGTATATTAAGGGCCAATGCCATGGCGGCTGTGGAGAATATAGCTCTTTGGCACGAACGGGATATAAGCCATTCATCCGTTGAGAGGGTCATAATACCGGATTCCACAATATTGATTGATTATATGATAAACACCATGTCCGAACTTATGGAGCATTTGATCGTATATCCTGAAAATATGCAGAAAAATCTGAACAGGACGAACGGACTTATATTTTCTCAAAGGGTGATGATAGAGCTTATAAGGCAGGGCCTGACCCGTGAATCGGCCTATCGCCTGGTCCAAAGAAACGCCATGGCCGCGTGGAAACAACAGCGCGATTTCAAAAAGCTTCTTTTAGACGATAAAGATGTAAGGAAAAAATTACCCGCGCAAAAAATTGAAAAATGTTTTGATATTGGTTTTTATTTAAGAAATGTTGACGTGATTTTAAAGCGGACGGGAATAATAAAATAGCACGTCCTGTTGGCCGTAAAGACAAAGGCGGGAGAAGATGGCAGAAAAAAATTTGGATTATAAAAGAGCTGGAGTGGATATAGCAAAAGGCAATCTCTTCGTAAAAAAGATAAAAGAAGTTGTCGGCAGGTCAAAGAAAAACCCGTGCTGTATCGGAGGTATTGGTTCTTTCAGCGGGCTTTTTAGCTTTGACACGAAACGATATGATGAACCTGTCCTTGTTTCATCTACCGAT
>JAQUQI010000015.1 GCA_028716165.1 Candidatus Omnitrophota bacterium | reverse complement strand
CATGGGCATATCCTCCTTGGGACATCACGTCCCGGTTATTGTCGCTAATAACCAAAGGATATGCCTTTTTTATTGTGATTTCAATGAACTTTTATACTGAAAGTGCACAGAATATTTTACATTATGTTAGTATCAATAAACATTGTACCAATAAAATAGTCAAAAAATTTTATATTTTCTATACTTAGCAACTTGACTTTCCAATTTTATCAGGTATATTTTTAGTAAGGATGCTTGGATGAGGTAGGGCGTCTCCGAATACAAAAGAAGGACGATTTGACTCACCCTCCAAGCATCCTATTTTATATTATAAACCTTATTTTATCGCACAATACAGCGCAAGCGCTTTCCGCAGTTTTATCCACGGCTATCCTTCCATTTAAATTGACCTGGGAATTGAGGCTGTGTTATAATAATCACAAAATGCGGGAAAATACATTATGAAAAAAATCAAAGTAGCGGTTATCGGAGTAGGCTCTCTTGGAGCCATACACGCAAAAATTTATTCCAGTCTTGACGGCGTTGAATTAACAGGCGTCTGCGACAGTGATTCAGACAGGTTGAAGCAGGTTGAAAGCAGTTTGGGCGTCAAAGGATTTAAAGATTATAAACAACTGCTTGGCGCTGTTGATGCCGCAAGCATAGTTGTCCCGACACAAGACCATTACCGCATAGCCAGAGATTTTTTAAGGTCAGGCACCCATTTGCTGGTTGAAAAACCTATAACCCAGACTATTGAGGAAGCGGACAGCCTTCTGGAAGAGGCTCTATCTAAAAACCTGACATTGGCCGTCGGCCACATTGAAAGATTCAATGCCGCTATAGAGGCCGTGCTAAAGATCAAAGGGGACATAAAATTCGCCGAATGCCACAGGCTCGGGCCGTTTTCTCCCAGGGTTAAGGATATAGGAGTAGTGCTTGACCTGATGATACACGACATTGACATATTGCTCTGGCTTATAAAATCACCCATAAAAACGATTGACGCCGTGGGAGTAAAGGTCCTTACCCGCCATGAAGACATCGCGAACGCGCGCATTGTCTTTGAAAACGGAGCTGTATGCAATATAACCGCCAGCCGCGTTACTGAAAAAGCCATGCGTAAAATCAGGCTGTTCCAGCCTAATGCCTACATATCGCTTGATTATATAAATCAAGAGGCATCTATATATACCAAAAAATTATCCGGAATCGTGTCAGAGCGAATAGACATAAAAAAAGAAAACCCTCTGCAAAAAGAATTATCTTCTTTCTTAAATTGTGTCAGAACAGGCAAAAAACCCCTTGCTTCCGGCAAAGAAGGAAAACAGGCCTTGGCGGTTGCCCTTGAAATACTAAAGAAAATTTCCTGATGAAAAATATATTAATAATAGCTGGGGAAGCCTCAAGCGACAGGTATGCCGCAAACCTTATAAAGGATATGCGCTCCATACAAAAGGACATCGTATTCCGGGGCTTGGGCGGTGACGAGATGGAGGCGGCAGGCGCTCAATTATTTGACAAAATCACACACCTGGCATTCATAGGGCCCGGTGGATTATTAAGAGGATACCTAAAACTAAGAAATGTGCTTGGCTGTCTTATAAGACAGATAAAAAAACAGCGGCCTGACTACGCTATCCTTTTGGATTACGCGGAATTCAATCTTCGGGTAGCCAGGGTTTTAAAGAACATGGGCGTACCGGTAATTTATTATATAAGCCCGCAAATTTGGGCGTGGGGGCTTTGGCGCGTTAATACCATACGCAGGCTTGTGGACAAAATTATCGTTTTCTTCCAATTTGAAGAAACCTTATACAGAAAATACTCCATAGACGTGAAATGCGTGGGGCATCCCCTTCTTGAAATAGTAAAAGTCACCGCGGATGCAAAAGAATTCAAAAAAAATCTTGGCATACAAGAGAACAGCAAAGTGATCGGCATACTGCCTGGTTCAAGAAAATCGGAAATAAAAAATATTCTTCCCATCATGCTTGAGTCGGCCCTCACACTGGCAAATACATCCAAAACCGATATTAATTTTATACTGCCTCTGGCGCCTACGATAGACGTTTCTGCTATCAAAGATCTAATGTCAGGCTTAGGCATAAAGGTTCTTATTGTCCATGATAATATTTACAATGCCTTAAATATCTGCGACTGCGCCATGGTCGCCTCCGGGACAGCAACATTAGAAACGGCCCTGATAGGAATACCTATGGCAATAATCTATAAAACCAATTTCCTCACATATATACTGACAAAAAAACTGATAAAATTACCTTTTATCGGACTTGTAAATATCGTGGCGGGGAAGAAAATCGTTGAAGAATTTCTGCAATATGACGCAAGGCCTGAAAAAATTTCCTCATACCTGCAACGGATCATCTCAAACAAAGAGCTATCTTGCGGTATCAAACAGGAGTTTATTAAGGTAAAAAAATCTCTTGGCACGCCTGGGGCCGGTATGCGCGCCGCTGGGGAAATTATCCGTTTTATCAATAATAACCCTGCTTAAGTCGGCGCCAAACCATTGGAAGGCGCGCGGTATCAGAGTTTTGCCATTACAGGCAGTTGTGATTTAAATTTATTATTTCTTACGCGATTTTTTATATAATTTATAAACTTCGTATCAAAACCCTCAAGAATAAGCTGATTTTTGTCCATCTTTTTATCAATCATACAAAACAAAAGCCTGTCAATATCTTTATAGGCATAACCCATTTCGCCTTCATCAGTCTGGCCCGGCCACAAGTCAGCGCTTGGCGCTTTCTTTAGTATAAAAGACGGGATGCCCAGATACGAGGCAAAATACTTGAGCTGGCTTTTGTAAAGACATGCTATGGGATTAAAGGCATAGGCGCAATCGCCATATATGGTGCCATACCCTACCAGGATCTCCGTCCTGTTGGATGTGCCGACAACAAGGCTATCGTATACCCGGGAAAGGTCAAAAAGTATAGACATCCTTTCTCTGGCCATTTTATTTCCGCGCCTTATATTATCCGCGGCCCTGTCTGTTCTGAAATAGGCATCCAGCATGGGTTTTATATCTATGGTCACAACTTTTATGCCCAGGCCCGCGGCAAGCCTTTTCGCATCCTGTGTTGATTGGTTAAAAAGTGTGCCATAAGGCATGCTGACTCCAAGCACATTGTCTTTTCCTAAAGCTTGAACCGACAAATAAGCTACTACGGAAGAATCAAGCCCGCCGGACAGCCCTAATATTACCTTGCTAAAACCTTTCGCGGCACATATGGAACGGACAAAATTTATAAGTTTTTTACGCACAACCTTTGAGTTTATATCAAAACCCTTCATATTCACACACCTACTATGGACAATCCTATTTTTTCCGCTTCCTGTATCATATCCGATTTTTCAAGCATAAGAACCTTGCCCGCTTCAAGGGCAAGCACTGAAGCGCCGGAGAATTTCATGGCTTTAATCGTTTCAAGGCCCACAACAGGCACATCAAATCGCATGTCCTGGGCCGGTTTTGATACCTTGACAACAACACAACCTTCGCCGACAAGCTGGCCCGCCCTTTTAATGGCCTCATCAGTCCCTTCTATGGCCTCAACCGCGATCACCGCTCTATCTTTAATAATAACAGATTGTCCAATATCTAAAGAACCCATATTTTTGGCTATAGAAAGCCCAAAGCGGATATCCTGTAAATGTATTTTGCTTAAGGGTTTTCTGGTCATGGTACCTCTTTCGGACATAAAACCTTTTAGAAATAATGTTGAATCCAAAAGTTCAATATTAAAATCCCGGAGCCTTCCGGCAACGGCTGACAATATAGTATCGTCTTTTTTGTCCCTGACTCTTGACAAAATATTCTTTGCTTCCTGATCAAGCCTGACACTCTGCCTTATAATGGTAGACTTGTTTATCTTGCCGGCCATAACGGCATGCGTAACGCCTTCCTTTTTCATTATATCCAAAAGCTGTTTGCCCTGGCCTAATTCTATCCAATAATTTTTGTCACCAACAACTTCCATTTTCTTGTCGGCGGATGAGATGATGGAAAGCGTAATTACCTTCAGATTATTGGATTTGGCGGCCTTGGCAACAAGCAGTGGGAATTTTCCGCTACCGGCAATGATAGCGATCTGGCGCAGATTAGTCATTTTATCTATTTGGAGATACCTCTCTTGGAACCTTTGATAAAATCCAAAAGAACGGTTATTTCCTTTGTCGGGGCGAGCTGTTTCTCTATTTTTGACAGGGCGTTTTTTGTGTTAAGCCCCAGTGAAAAAATAATTTTAAAGGCCTGTTTCAGGCTGGATATTGACCCGCTATCAAAACCCGCCCGCTTTAACCCAAGAGTATTCACCGTGTAAACTTTAGCCGGATGGCCGTCTGCCATAGCATACGGCACAATATCCTGCACAACTTTTGAACAACCGCCTACAATAGCCATAGTGCCTACGCGCGTAAACTGATGCGCGGCCGCCAGTCCTCCGATCATGGCCCCATTATCCAGCCTGACATGGCCCGCTAATGTCCCGCAGTTAGCAATAATAACATTGTCACCTATCGCGCAATCATGGGCAACATGGCTATAAGCCATTAACAAACAATTGTTGCCAACTAATGTCCTGCTGTTCTCAACAGTACCTCTATTTATAGTGGCATATTCGCGTATTATATTATTGTCTCCAATCGTTAAAAAACTCTTTTTATTGACAAATTTTTTGTCCTGCGTGATACTGCCGATTACGGCCCCGGAAAATATCCGGCAATTCCTGCCTATTGTCGTAAACTCGTCAATAACACAATGCGCGCCTATAGACGTGCCCGCTCCTATTTCAGCATTGCCGTTAACAACAGCATAAGGGCCTATTGAAACTCCGTCGCCGATTTTCGCTTCTTTGCTAATTATCGCCGTTTTGTGTATATCCATCGGATTAATCTACCTATCGTTCATTGCCAAAAGCAAAATTAAGATTGGCTTCAGCGGCAAGATTGCCGTCAACTAAAGCTCTTCCGCGCACCTGGCCTGTCCTTGTCTTGTATTTTACAACGTCTACCTCCAGACGAAGCTCATCACCAGGACGCACTATGCGCCTGAATTTGGCGTCATTGATAAACATAAAATACGCTGTTTTACCCCTGTTTTCAGGCCGGTTAAGCAGGATAACGCCTCCCACCTGGGCCATTGCCTCAAGCATAAGAACTCCAGGCATTACAGGATTTCCCGGAAAATGACCGGCGAAAAAATAATCATTCATAGTAAGCTTTTTAATGCCGACCGCGGACAATTCCTTTAATTCAATTATTCTGTCAACCATCAAGAAAGGATATCTGTGGGGGAGAATGGCCTTGATGTCTTCCTGATCCAGGACACTTTTTGAAACAGGGCCTTCAGTCTTATCCTTAATGGAAAAAGATTCGGCATGCTTGGCAATGGCGCGCAATAACTCAATATTTAGCCTATGGCCGCTTTTTATAGCAACGATATGGCCCCTTAAACGGCAACCCAAAAGATACATATCTCCTATCAAATCTAATACCTTGTGCCTAAGAAATTCATCTTCAAAACGAAGCTTACCTGATACTACTCCATTTTCCCCTACCACAACTGTATTTTCCAAAGAAGCGCCTTTTCCATAACCTAAATTACGCAGAGATTCCACTTCTTCCTGCAAGCAAAATGTCCTGCTCGGGGCAATGTCATTTTCATATGATTCCTGGGTTATCAGAAAATTACCATACTGGGTCTTGAAATTAGTTGTCGGATAATCCAGGGTATATGATATTCTAAAGTTTACGTCAGGCAGGATCAACAGCATGGAGCCGTTGTCCTCCACTTTGACAGGCTGTCTTACGCCCAATTCATAGCGGACCATGTCCTGTTCCGCTATGCCGGCATCTTTTATAGCTTTTACAAAACCCAGGGCACTGCCGTCAAGACCGGGCAGTTCGGGGCCGTTAATCTCAATTTCCATATTATCAATACCAAGCCCTGATAAGGTGGCCAACAAATGTTCTACCGTATGTATTTGCGCGGCGCCCTCCCCTATAGATGTCCTGCGTTGTCCGCTTCCGGAACCGGACATTGATACGCTGGAAAGTAAAGCGGGGATAACAGGCTTGCCTGCCAAGTCTGTCCTTATAAATCTTATGCCGCTTCCGGCTGAAGCCGGCTTTAGCAGTAACTTGATCAACTTGCCTGTGTGTATTCCAATACCTTCAATACTGCTTGTTTTTTTTATAGTCCTTTGGAAAGCCAAGCTTTACCCCTTTTTTTTATTTTAGGTTCAAATCCTGTCTTTTATCTCTTTAACGATTTTGAACAATTCAGGTAATCTGTGCAGGCAGGCAAATATGCGTTTTTGCTCTGATATATTATTGGCAGGCGAACCGAGCACAGCAGTATCCGGAGGCACTGATTTCGTAACGCCGGCCTGGGCCGCGACTATAACATTGTCGCCTATTTGAACGTGGCCCACAACGCCTGATTGCCCTGCCAATATAACATTATTTCCTATACGCGCGCTCCCGGAAATGCCCGCTTGAGAAACTATTATAGTGTTCTCTCCTATAATTACATTATGCGCTATCTGGACAAGGTTGTCTATCTTTGTTCCCTTGCCGATAATAGTCCTGCCGAACCGCGCCCTGTCAATAGAAACATTGGAACCGATTTCAACATCATCGCCTATCAGCACAATGCCGGTTTGAAGTATTTTTTGATGGGCATTGTTTACTTTTACATAGCCAAACCCGTCTGATCCCACCACGCTGTTACTATGGATTATAACTCTTTCTCCAACCACACAGCCTTCTCTTACAACAACTCCCGGATACAGTTTGGCGTGTCTTCCTATTTTCGCATTATGTCCGACATACACATGCGGATAGATAACGGCGCCGTCTCCAATTTCCGCCCCCTGCTCTATGACTACAAAGGCCGCCACAGAAATATTTTTACCAAGTTTCGCGTCTTTTCCAATAACAGCCAGCTTATCTATGCCCTTTGGCAGACTGTTTTCCTCCGCGGGGCGAAATAAAGATATGATCTTAGTAAAAGCAAGGGAAGGATCGGCTGTTCTGATAATAGGCTTTACCGATGAAACAATATCTCTTGATGTAATAACCGCGGAGGCGTTAGTTTTAGCCAATAGCGGCCCATACAAAGGATTGGCAAGAAATGTGATGTCGCCTTCCTGCGCCTCTCTGATACCGTTAACACTGCCAATCAATATATCGCCATTGCCTATAAGCTCGCCGTTAACCAGCGCCGCTATTTCTTTAAGGCTTTTTTTCATCTAACCGCGCTTCTTCTGTATTTAGAGTTTAGCAGGTTAAGCACCGCCTTGGTAATATTATATTCCTCCAGCGCGTATTCAAGGACTCTGCTGTTAAGAATCATTGTGTAGCTGTTTTGAGCGGCATAATCATTTACAACTGATTCTATATCTTTTAGTATGGCCTTTACCATATCATCTCTCTCGCGCTGAAGCTCCGCCTTACCTTCGCGGTCAAAATCCTGCAGTTTTCGTATCTCATCATCAATCTGGATCTGTTTTTTTTCTTTCTGCTTTTCATTCAAAAGCTCTATCTCGTTCTTCATATTCCTTACGTTCTCAACCATCTTGTCGCGCTGGGCTTGTTTACTCTGGCTTTTGGTGCCGAGCTTTGCGTCTTCTTCTTTTGTTCTGTCATAACCGTCAAAAACAGCGGCAATATCAATATAGCCTATCTTTACGTCAGCGGCCCGGGCAATGCCCGTATAGGTAAAACACGAAATAAAAAACGCAAATAAAAATACCATGTTCATCCTGCGCATATCTTCCTCCTGTTTTTCCGTATTTGCGGATTTTTTTAAAAAACTTAGAAGCCTCTTGTCATGCTGAAATGGAACCTTACCTTCTGCTTGTCGTCGGGATGAGCCTTATCAAGGGGATAACCCAAATCAACCTTCACAGGGCCTATGGGAGTCTTAACTCTTACGCCAAAACCTGTTCCGGACTTGAAATCATCAGCTCTTATATCATCATCCGTTGAATGCCATACACTGCCCACATCATAAAAAGCCGCGATCTTGAAATTCTTGAATATAGGATAGGTAAGTTCGGCATTTCCGACAAGCATTGCCTCGCCGCCTATCGGGTCTCCCGTATTGGTGTCGCGCGGGCCGACACTGCGTTCCTTATAACCCCTTATGGTATTAGCGCCTCCGGCGAAAAACCTTTCATATATAGGCACGTATGTGGAATCGTCATATTCCTTCGCCCAGCCGCCTGTCGCCTTTAATTCAAGAACAAGTTTTTTCTGATAATTAAAGAAGAAATCCGCTATACCGGTCAATTTATAGAAATCTTTATCTCCCCCCATCGGGCCTCCGGCATTTTCAGCGGTCGCGGAAAGCACGTGCCCCTGCATCGGATTAAACTTACTGTCCGTAGTGTCTCTCGTAAGCGTAAGGGCCAGACTGCTTATAGTGTTCTTGCCCTCCTCATCCTTCAATGCCTGAAGAGCGTCGTCTGATACGTCCCCTATCTTTATCCTTTCCAACCTATAGCGCAGGTCAGCGCGGTCATAATCGGTAAATTCTTTGCCGAAACGCAGGTTTCCGCCTGTGCGCTTCTCGCTGTAACCATAACCGAGAGACTCCTTTTTATCCCTGTCAAAACTAAACAGGTCAAACCCAAAAAGATATGGATAGCCGAATATCCACGGCTCGGTAAAACTTAAAGTATAATTCTGCCTGACATAACCAAGTTCCGCCTTGACACTCAAGATCTGTCCGGCGCCGGTAAATGTTTTGAAATTGGTTATGTCAAAATTTCTTTGGGCTACCTCAACGAAACCTATCAACCTGTCAACGGAACTGTATCCTCCGCCAAAACTGAATTCTCCTGTTTTGCTTTCTTTAACGCTTACCACAAGGTCTTTCTTGTCCGGCTCGCCCATGGGCACGGTGTCAAATATGACTTCATCAAAATAACCGAGGTCATAGAGCCTCTGTTTGGATCTCTTGAGTTTGTCGCCGTCAAATTTTTCGCCGGGATACAGCCTAAGTTCTCTCCTGATAACCTTGTCTTTAGTCTTGGAATTGCCGGTTATTTTTATTTCATTAACATAACTCAAGCTTCCTTCGGAAATAGTATATGAAACATTAATAGTCTTTGTTTCTTTATCCAATAAGGTTTCTGGCTTTATCACGCACTCCATATAGCCTTTGTCAAAATATAAAGTCTGCATGCTGATAATATCCGCGCGCAAATTACTGGGGCTATAGGGGGCCTTCTCTTTCATTTTCAAGTCTTTTTCAATAGCCTTGTTTCCTATGACCTTATTACCTTCTACATTCACCTTGCCCACAAAATACTGGCTGTTTTCCGTTACCGAAATATTAACGGTAATGCCTTTCTCCGCGTATTCTACCGAATAAGAAGCCGCGGCGTCAATAAAACCGTTATCCTTATAAAAGGCCGCAAGCCTTTCCATGTCCTGTTTGAGCAGGTTTTCATCAAGGACCCCTGATCTGAACAACCCGTCCGTCCGGGTTGATATTACTTTCATCAGCCTGTCGGATGTAAATACCTTATTACCGGTAAATACGATGCTCCTGATTCTGTATTGGTTTTTTTCGTCTATCGTAATATAAACCGTGGACACATTGGATTCCTGATCCGTATCAAATTTATATTCTATCTTTACGAGCGGGTACCCCTTTTTGCGGTAAAAGGTCTCCAGCTTGCGTATATCCTCGGCAATAATCCTTTTATTCAGGACGTCTCCTTCTTTTGTCTCTATCTGCTTTCTAAGAACATCCGCCCTGTAAACCTTATTGCCTTCAAAAACAATATTTCCTATCACGGATTTTTCCGTAACTTTGAATATCAGCTTGATACCGCCTTCGGAATCTTCCGCTTCAGCTATAACATCAGTAAAAAATCCCGTGGCATACAAGCGTTTTATGTCTTCATTCACGGTCCTTTGAACAAACCGCGCTCCTGTCCTGCTCATTATCTTTGAAAGGATGGTGTTAGTGCTGACGGCCTTGTTGCCTTCTATGGCTATATCCGTGATGGTCTCTCTGCTTTCCTGCGGGGCATTCTGCGCGTAAACACCGGAAGGCATAATGGCAATGACGGAAAGGACCGCTAAAAAAATAAAATTAAAAATAACAAAATTTTTTATTTTCATATTTTTCTAAAACTGTGCGCGTTTTCGTATTTCTTGTATTAATCTATCATATAGAAATACGGTTGTAAAGAACTTATTAACAGCTTCTGTGTTTAAACCAAAGCAGGATCAGAGTTCCTGCTCTTCTTCAGCAAGTTCTGTATGATGCCTGGTAAGATTTTCAAACCTGGTATACTCTTTGATAAAAGCCAGGCGTACCGGCCCCACGGGCCCGTTACGCTGTTTGGCCACTATTAATTCCGCCATACCTTTATTCTCCGGAGTAGGCGTATAATATTCCTCCCTAAGCAATAATATCACTACGTCGGCATCCTGTTCAATAGCCCCTGATTCGCGCAGGTCGGAAAGCTGGGGCCTCCTGTCGGCGCGCGCCTCAACGGCCCTTGACAACTGGCTTATGGCTATGACAGGCGCGTTGATCTCGCGGGCCAAAGCCTTCAGAGAACGCGATATCTCGGATATCTCCTGCTGACGGTTGTCCGTGCTCTGCGAACTTCTCATAAGCTGAAGATAATCCACCACAACAAGCCCTATATTATATTGGCTTTTAAGCCGCCTTGCCTTTGCCCTTAACTCCAATGCCGATATCGCCGGGGTATCGTCAATAAAAATAGAAGATTCCGCCAGCTTGCCGGCGGCCTCGGTAAGTTTCGGCCAGTCGCTCTGCGAAAGAAAACCTGTCCTGACTTTGTGAAAATCCACCCTGGCATGCGAACACAACATCCTCTGGACAAGCTGTTCTTTGGCCATTTCCAGGCTAAAAACAACCGTCGGAATTTTTTCTATGATACCCGCGTGTTCAACCATGCATGAGGCAAGAGCGCTTTTACCCATAGACGGCCTGCCCGCCACGACGATAAGGTCCGATGGCTGTAATCCGGCAGTCATTATGTCAAACTCATGGAATCCCGTGGCAATGCCGGTAATATGCTCTTTCCTCTGATAAAGATTGTCTATTGTCTCTATGCTGTCTTTTACTATCTCTTTTATCGGGATTGAAGACGACGAAGATTTGCGGCTCGTTATATCAAATATCAGCCTTTCCGCTTTATCAAGAAGCTCATCCGTGTCGGACTCTTGGCCGTATGCCTCTGAAACTATTTTCGTTCCGGTTGTTATAAGAGAGCGCATAATATATTTTTCGTGAACAATGCGCGCGTAATGGCTGATATTTGCCGCAGTGGGCACAGTTTGGGTAAGCGACGCTATGTAAGCGGCGCCGCCTACTTCGTCAAGAACTTTTCTCTTCTTTAAAAATTCGGCGGTAGTAATCAGGTCAACCGGCTTGTTTTCACTGTATATGCTGACAATGACATTAAAAATTTTTCTATGCGCGTCCTTATAGAACGCGTTCTCATCAAGCAGTTCTATGGCATGAGATATGGCGCTCTCCTCCAAAAGCATGGAACCCAAGACGGCCATTTCCGCTTCTTCGCTCTGCGGAGGCAATTTCTCTATGATATTATTTTTTGCCATATCTATTTCTTGACAATCCAAAGTTTAACGCGTTGAGTGACTTGAGGGTGGAGTTTTATCTTGCAGTAATATATGCCAAGCTTTGTTATCTCCTCTTCAAACACGATATCTTTTTTATCAACCGCAACGCCTTCGGCGGCCAGGACATGCGCCACATCAGAGTGCGTTACAGACCCAAAAAGCTTATCATCCTCACCGGCATTTACGGTAATAGTGCATGAAATATTTGCTAATTTTGCCGCGACGCTTTCGGCGGCGGCTTTCTCTTCCTGTTCCTTTTTTTGCCTTTTGCTCTTCTGGGCTTCAATAAGCTTTATATTCCCGGCGGTTACCTCAAGAGCAAGGCCTTTTGGAATAAGGTAGTTTCTCGCGTAACCCGGTTTTACATCAACCTTATCACCGGCGCGGCCGATTGACGCAACATCCTCTTTTAATATTATTTCCATTATATTATCCTCGCTGTTATTTTACCGGCTTGGGCCCTTTATCAAGTAAGGCCGCCGCTATTCCCCTATAAACGGCATAAGCGCCATTACACGAGCCTGTCTGATGGCACGGGCTATCTGCCTCTGATGGGATGCGCAATTACCGGATATGCGGCCCGTGATTATCTTACCTTGCTCGGTGACAAACTTGCTAAGAAGCGCGGTATCTTTATAGTCCACGCGGGCGATTTTTTCTTTGCAGAGCCGGCAGCCGCGCGGAAATCTACGGAAAGCGCCGGTCTTGCCGGTCCTCCTGCCCTTGCCTGGCCTCGTTGTTCTGGATGATGTCCTTGCTGGCATATTTTTCTCCTTTTTATAACGCGTTTGAGATACAAACAACCTGCCCTTATTATTTATAAAAATTACATAAACTGACTGCCAAATAAAAATAAACCCTGCTAAAATGGAATATCGTCTTCACCTGTACCGGGGGATTTTTCGTCCGCGCTTATATCCACATCAGGCGGCGAATCCAAGGGCTCTTGGGAACCCTGCCGGGCGGCGGCATGGCCTGCTTGTATATCTTTTTTTGGCTTGCCAATGAATTGCACATTATCGGCAATTATCTCTATTGTGCTGCGCTTTTGTCCGTCCTGGCCCTGCCATGTCCTTGATTGAAGGCGTCCCTCAACAAATACAGAAGAGCCTTTCGCAAGATATTCAGCGCATATTTCTGCCCTCTTAGACCATACAACCACGCGGATAAAAGTGGCTTCCTCTTTCTTTTCTCCGGTAGGCAATTTATAGACCCTGTTGGATGCCACACTGAAAGTCGCCACCGCTGTTCCGTTAGGCAAATATCTCAATTCCGGGTCACGAGTCAAATTACCCATAAACAATACTTTATTAAAATTGGCCATATGGGCTCCCTTATTAAATGGTTGCTTTAGCGGGCGCGGCCTTGGTGGCATCAAGCCTTGTAATTGCAAATCTTAAAATTGGCTCGCTTAATTTAAGTTCACTTTCAAATTCCTTAAGGCACGAAGGCTCCATGCTGACATTCATCAGATAATACACGCCTTCCTTGTGCTTTTTGATTTCATAAGCAAGCTGCCTTTTGCCCAGATCCTGAACGCTGTCAATCTTTCCGGAATGCTTGCTTATTATATTTTCAATATCTTTATACTGACTGTTAAGCTCTTCTTTTCCCATATCAGGCCTTATAAGAAACAATATTTCATATGTCTTCAACTTCTCCTCCTGTTTTTTCATTCAAATTTTACCTATAACCCATCTCTCACATTCCGATATAGCGCCATCCAGGCCCTGCCGCAGGCGCGTCAGTTCATTTTTTTCAAAAACAGATAATACGTATTCCGACAAATCGCCGGGTTTAAACCCGGAGTTTATGCCTATTCTCAACCTGGCTATCTCATCAGTTCCCATACATTGCATGACGGATTCCATACCGTTATGGCCACCCGCCGAGCCCTTCAGCCTGATCTTAAAAGAACCGAGCGGAATGTCTATATCATCATAGACAACCAGTATGTCTCCGGGATCAATACCAAGCCTGCCGGCATACCTGCGGACAACTCCTCCGGAAAGGTTCATGAAAGAAAGCGGCTCAACAAGAATAACCGCCGTGTCTGATATGTTAAAAGCGCATTGCCTGGCATTGAAAAACAGTTTTTTTTTAAATACAGCCTTGTATTTTTCCGATAGTAACTCGGCTAAAAGAAAACCCGCGTTATGCCGGGTTCCCGCATACCGTGAACCGGGATTGCCTAATCCTGCTATCAACTTCATAAGACCTTATATCCGACGCCCTACTTCTTTTGTTCCGCTTCAGCTGAAGGTTCGGGCTTTTTCTGTTTAATTACTTCGGGTTCGGCCTTTTCCGCCGCGGCTTCCGGCTCTTCCTCTGCGGGCTTCTCGGCTTCAGGCGGCACCACAGATACCACTGTCTGCTCCGGATCGCTTAATACCGTAATTGCCGCCGGTAATTTTAAATCTTTGACCCTAACGGCATCGCCTATTTTCATCTCATGGACATCAACAAATATCTTTTCCGGTATATCCGTGGGAAGACACTCTATATTTAATTCCTTTATCGGGAAATCAAATATGCCGCCGTCCGACCTGACGCCGCCGGACTCTCCTCTGGCTTCAATGGGAATGTTTACCTTGATTTTTTCCGTAAGAGATATTTCCTGAAAATCGCAATGGAGTATGTCCCCTTTGACGGGGTGGTATTGTATCTCCTTGATAATTACCGTCTTTTCCGCGGCAGGTTTCTTTGAGCCGGCATCGGATAAAACCTCCAGGGTTATAATAACGTTTTCTCCGGCGGAGGTGCGCAGTATCGGAACCAAATCTTTTATACCGACCGTTATGGGCATTGACTGTTTGGCCTTTTTATACACAACAGCCGGAATAAGGCCTTCTTTTCTTAGCCTTCTGCCGGCTTCTTTGCCCAGGGCCTCTCTCGTGTTTACCTTTAGTATGATTTTTTCCATTTAGAATTTCTCCCTTTCTTTAGCCCAGCTTAAAGTATTCATCATTGTCCGAAGCATTAGCGGATTTTTTCTTTTTTCCTGACGGGCTTTTAAATAATATGCTTATGGATTCTTCATTATGTATCCTGCGGATAGCGTCCGCCAGAAGCGGAGCCGTGGAAAGCACTTTTATATTAGGCAGTTTCTTTTCATCGGGCAGAGGTATGGTGTCGGTCACAACAAGCTCCTTTATGTCCGTGTTCTTAAGCCTTTCAATCGCCGGACCGCACAATAAGGGGTGGGTTATAGCGGCGTATATCTGCCTGGCCCCTTTTTTCCTTAAAGCGTTTACAGCTTCTTGCAGTGAGCCGGCGGTCGCGACTATGTCATCCACAATAACAACGTTTTTATTATCAATATCACCGAGAATGTGCATGACTTCCGCGTCGGTATCACTGCGTCTTCTCTTGTCAACAATCGCCAGGCCGGCGTGCATCCTTTTGGCATAGGCGCGGGCCATTTTTATGCCGCCTACATCGGGTGAAACCATAACAAGGTTATTAAGCTTCTTTTTCTTAAAATAGTCCACAAACACATTCACGGCAAAGAGGTGATCCAGGTTGATATCAAAAAAACCTTGTATCTGGCCCGCGTGCAAATCCACTGTAAGCACCCTGTTGGCGCCGGCTGTGGTGATAAGATTTGCCATTAGCTTTGCAGTAATGGGAACGCGCGGCTGATCCTTCCTGTCCTGGCGCGCGTAACCAAAATAAGGAATAACGGCGGTAATCCTCCTTGCCGAAGCGCGTTTCAGGGCGTCTATCAAGATTAAAAGTTCCATAACGCTCTTATTTACGGGTGGGGCGGTCGGCTGGACTATAAACACATCCTTGCCCCTGACATTGTCCTTTATCTGAACCTTTATTTCCCCTTCGCTGAATTCCGATACAAGGGCCTGGCCGGGCTTGATCTGGAGATACCTGCAGATATCCGAAGCAAGCTTAGGGTTCGTATTCCCTGAAAAAACGATTATGCCGTTGGTTTTTGTCATTTCCGCTCTCCCGTTTGATCGCTTGCGAAACAAATGCCTAAAAATATAATAGCCCTGTTTACTGCAAGATTAGTTGCTTTTATTTTTATAAAGACGCCTGGCAGGAACTCCGGCAACCGTAACGTTTGAAGGAATATCTCTGCCCTTTACCACAACGCTTCCGGCGCCTGTCACGGCGCCTCTGCCTACCTTGACCGGCGCAACCAGTATGGTTCCACTGCCTATAGAAGCCGAATCGCCTATCAGCGTTCTGCTTTTAGTTCTGCCGTCATAATTAGCCGTTATTGTCCCTGCCCCGATATTAGCGCGTTTACCTATAACGGTATCCCCTATATAGCTGTGGTGTTTGACCCTGGAATTTTCGCCTATTACAGACCTTGTTACTTCAACAAAATTTCCGACTTGCGAGCCCTTCTTGAGAACAGCTCCTTTTCTAAGATTGGCAAAAGGGCCTATCTTGCAGTCGCGGCCTATTTTCACGCCGCTTTCAATCACAACAAAAGGATATATCACCGTACCGCTTCCTATTCTAACATTATCAGATATATACACGTTTGAACGGTCAATAACCGTAACACGCCTGCCGGTAAGGCCATCCAGCATCCTGCGCCTCAATATCCTGTCGGCAGTAAAAAGGTCTTGCCTGCTGTTGACTCCTAAGGCTTCTTCATTATCATTCACCCTGCATGTTTGCAGTTTAAATTTATTTTTATAAAAATACTCCACTATATCAGTGAGGTAATACTCGTTCTTTTTAAAGTTTTTACCGATAGAATTCAATCCTTCAAAAAGTTTTCCGGCATCAAAACAATAAGCGCCGACATTTATCTCCGCGGACCGATGTGCCCCGGCATCTTTGGATTGGGTAAATTCGGTTATCCCGCAAATGCAACCGCTATCATCGCGCATTATTCTCCCGTACTGTTTAACGTCGTCAACAACCGCGGTAAGAAGTGTCAGATCGGAATTTTTACCTTTGTGCGCTTTGACCATACGCTTGAGCGTTGAAGCCTTCAGTAATGGCGTATCGGTATATAGTATAATGATAGTGCCATCAAACCCCTTAAAACAGGCTGCCGTCTGCTTAACGGCATCGGCGGAACCTAAAAGACGTTTTTGCTCAATTACTTCCGCGCCCGAACCGTGTAGAAATTTTTTCAGCATATCTATTTTGTAGCCGCCGACAACAACCGTCTTCGCCGCGCCTGCAAAACGGCTGATATCCAATAAATACTCTATCATCTTCCTGCCGGCGGCTTGACACAAAGCCTTGGGCACATCGGATCTCATGCGGCGGCCTTTACCCGCCGCCAATATAACAGCCGCTGTCTGTTTCATGCCACCCTTTTGCCTTTCGCGGCCCTTTTGATTATTTCAGGCTGGCGTTCGCCTGTAATCACTCCTTCCGTTATAACGCATTCATCAACATCACGGCCGGAAGGAAGTTCATACATCGTCTCCAGCATAGCTTTTTCCAATATAGCGCGAAGAGCCCGGGCGCCCGTGTTCTTCTTTAATGCTTTTTTGGCAATCTCAACCAAGGCTTCATCCTGGAAGGAAAGTTTTATTCCCTCCATCGCAAAGAATTTAATATATTGTTTTACCAAAGCGTTCTTGGGCTGCGTCAGAACATTTATAAGGTCTTTTTCGCTTAAAGGGTTAAGCGTTGATATAACAGAAAATCTGCCTATAAACTCCGGTATCATGCCATACTTGAGCAAGTCTTCCGTCTCAACGAATTCCAACAATGTCGTAAAACTACCGCCTCCGGACCGGGATTTATTGTCAGACTTAAAACCAATCTCTTTATTGCCAAGTCTTCTATGTATAATCTGATCAAGATTGCTGAAAGTCCCGCCGCATATAAAAAGTATGTTCTTCGTATTCAGCCGTATATATTCCTGCTGCGGGTGTTTTCGGCCGCCTTGAGGCGGGACATTGGCTTCTGTGCCTTCAATTATTTTCAACAGTGCCTGCTGAACGCCCTCCCCAGAAACATCCCTTGTTATTGAAACATTATCGTGCGTTTTACCGATTTTATCTATCTCATCAATATAAATTATACCTGACTGCGCCCTCTTAACGTCATAATCACAGCTCTGCAGCAATCTAAGCAATACATTTTCTACGTCCTCTCCAACGTAACCGGCTTCTGTCAATGGGGTGGCATCGCATATTGCAAACGGGACATTAAGCATCTTTGCCAGTGTCTGCGCCAAAAGGGTCTTGCCGCTGCCGGTAGGCCCTATAAGCAAGATATTGGATTTTTCTATTTCAACGTCATTTTCGCTGGAAAAAACCGACGGACTCATTAAACGTTTATAGTGGTTATAGACCGCGACTGATAATTGCTTCTTTGCCCGGTCCTGGCCTATAACATGTTTATCAAGCTCTTTTTTTATCTCAACAGGGCGCGGAAGGTCCTTCATTGAGGCAAACGGGACCTGCGGGGCGCGGCTTTTGCTATCCTCGCGAATAAGGATCTGATTGCATAACTTTATGCAATTATCACATATAAAAACACCCGGGCCGCTAAAAAGCTTTTTCACGGCTGTTTTATTCCTTCCGCAAAAAGAACATTTGTTCATAAAAACTCCTGCATTTGCCCTTTTAATGAAACCAGTATAATCCAAAAAATTGGCTGGCGGAGGTGGGCTCGAACCACCACGAACGGCTCCAAAAACCGTTGTGCTACCATTACACTATCCGCCATCATGCCGTGAATGGTCTTTTACCGTATATAAGCATGTCTCTTCTAACTTTAAAAAGACATGGGGTCGCCGTAAAAAGCGGCTTGGCCTGTCAGCCAAGATCTATATCGCTTGTATCAAAAGGCTCTGTTCCGCGTATCGGTTGCGCCGCTTTGCGGTCTGGCGCATGGCTTGTTGTTTCAGATTTGTAAGCAGTCAATATTTTTTTTTGTATTTTATCCCTGCATTCCGCTGTAATCGGATGCGCTATGTCCCTGTGGTCTGACTGCTTATGGATTTTGTCTTCAATGTCGTCAACAATCTTGGCCGGGGGCAAAGCCGCGGCGCATTGGCCGCAATATTTATTTCTCGCCGGGTTTTTAAAACCGCATTTCGGACAAGGTTCTTTTATCTTGCGCGAAGGCATGGCGACAAAAAGGCCCTTAGAACCTTCTATGATTTTTATATTTCTTACAACAAAACAATTATCAAAGGTAATGGTCGCGAAAGCCTTTAACTTCTTGTCGTCTAATTCCCTTGAAAAAATCTTTACCTCCGTGATTTCCATTTAAAGGGCTCCCCTTTTTAATACGCCCGCCGACATCAGGCATTTTGTGTTAAAAAGATCTGCCATTTTTTGTATTTGGCCAGGCCGCGCGCCGCTTTATGCGCCTGTTCTTTCGTTTTAAAAATCCCAAATAGAGTTGGGCCGCTTCCGGATAATAAAACATTATCTGTATAACGGCAAAGCGCCTGCCTGCCCGCTCCGGTAACAGGATAAAGAGGCAATACTACATCTTCTAATCTATTATAAAGGAATCCTGGTAATCTATCCAGCCAATCGCTGCGCATTAAAATGCGGGAAGATATATTAACATCGGCGCGGGGTTTTGTCAAGCGCAAACTCAAAGCGGAATATATAGATTTAGTATATATATGTAAGTCGGGCACAAGCAGTAACACATAAAACCTTGCGGCAGGCCCCTCTATACCTGTAAGCCTGTCGCCTATGCCCCTGCCTATAGCGTAATCATGCCCTGATAGAAAAAAACCTACATCCGCGCCGATATGCTTTGCCGATAGCATAAGCTCGTGCCGCGTCAGGTGAAGATTAAAAAGTTCATTCACAGCCTTTATTACCGCGGCGGCGTCAGAACTGCCGCCGCCTAATCCGGCGGCTATAGGTATATTTTTCTTTATTGATATGTCAAGGCCCTGTTCTAAGCGGTAATTATCTTTCATAAATAAAGCCGCTTTATAAGCAAGATTGCTCCTCTTGTCGCGCAATTGCGGGTGATTGCAGGCAAGTGATACACCTTTACCCTTTGCAGAAACCCTGATATGATCGCATAGTTTAAGTTTGCAGAATATTGTGGCTATATTGTGGTATAAATCTTTGCGCTTACTAATAATATCCAGATAAAGGTTTATTTTAGCTGGCGCTTCTAATGTGATAGAACCTGTCTGCATACCGGCCTGGATACCGCGTTAATAAATCTTAAAAAACAATTATTTTCTACCCTTTGCCTTAATCGCCGCCTCGGCAATATCTTCGGGCATAAGGTGAAATTTTTTCATAAGCTGCCATGGCTGGCCTGATTCGCCGAAAGAGTCCTTCACGCCGACCATCTCTACCGGAACAGGATAATTTTGCGCCAATATTTCCAAGACAGCACTGCCCATGCCCGCGGCAACCTGATGTTCTTCGGCCGTCACGATAGCCCTTGTTTTAAATGCCTGCTTTATAACAGTATCTGTATCTATGGGCTTTATAGTGTGCAGGTTAACGACAGCCGCGCTGATGCCTTTCTTTTCAAGAATATCAGATGCCAGTATAGCCTGGTAAACCATGATACCGCAGGCTATTATGGTTACGTCATCCCCCTGTTTTATAATACGAGCCCTGCCAGGAACAAACGGTTCTTTCTCATCCGTTATAGGCGGGACATTTTCCCTGCCCAAACGAAGATACACCGGGCCCTTGATAGAAGCCGCCTCCATAGTAGCCTTTTCCGCCTCCACGGCATCGCATGGCACTATCACGGTCATATTTGGCAGAATGCGCATTAATGCTATCTCTTCAAGGGCTTGATGTGTGGCGCCATCGGCGCCAACCGTTATTCCACCGTGAGTACCGCCAATATTGATATTCAAATTCATATACGCCGCTGATATCCTTAATTGCTCCCATGCCCTGCCTGAGGCAAATACGCCAAAACTGCAGCAAAAAGGCACTTTACCCGAAAGAGCAAAACCGGCGGCTGTGCACATCATGTCTTGTTCGGCAACACCCAATGTAAAAAACCTGCCGGGAAACTTGTCTCTAAACCAGTTTGCCCTGGTTGACTCCGTAAGGTCCGCGCTTAATACAATTATATTGTTGTTTTCCTGGCCTAATTTAACCAGGCCTCGGCCATAACCATCCCTTGTGGCCTTCCAAAGAGATTTGTCCGTATTAATCAATTCTTATGCTCCTTTTTCTACATTGGTTTATTTGATCGGAAGGCACCCATGTACTGCTATTATCAAAACTGTTTATTACTTTTATGCCTGTAATGTCGTAAAAATCATAAGCGCACAACACATGGGCAATCTTTTGTGCGCAAATCTCCAAAACACTGTCACGCCAGGCCCTGCCGTGAATATACTCACTCATAGGCAGGCCTTCCCTGCTTATATCAACCATAAAAACCAATTCGCCGGCGTTAAAAGCTCCTTGGCAGGAAACAACCTTGAATCTGCCTGCCATGTCCTTATTTTCCCTGAATTCATCCAATATCCTATGGTTTGCCTGGGAGATAATGAAATCCGGCAGAGAATGTTCCTTCAGCGTAAAACTGCCAAACCAGGTGTCTATAACGCCCTGGGGATTAAATCTCACATCAAATATCATGCGTTTGGCAAATTCGCCGCGTGATATATCGCCTAAAAAAAACCGGCGCAGGTCATGGACATATCTGGTCATGGCAACTTCAGCCCCGGGGGAGTTCTTATCATAAGCGATGACTGTATAAAAATCTATTGATTTATCACTGCTTAAAGCCACGCGCGAAACGCTTAACATGACACCCGTTATTTTGTCAAAAGACGCGGTATTTATCTGAAAAGTCTGTTCATCAAAAAGGCCTTCTATGGGCATGCGCACACCCAGCGTGGAGCCGGCCACCGCTACTTCCACTTCGGTGCCATACTCTTTCTGGCAAAGGCGTTTGACCCCGTCCACTACCCTTTCTTTAGGATATGTCGGGGAACAGGATATATTAAAAACCGCCAGGCCTAAAAGAAACAGCCTGAAAATACCATCAAACCTCATTGGCACGGATGGGGGATTTGCCATATTCTTTGAATATCCTGTCTACCTCATCATATTCAAGCTCTTCTTTTTCAAGGAGCTCTTTCACAAGACGCTCCACTATGTCCCATTCTTTCTTAAGCAATGCCTCTGTTTCAACCAAACACTTGTGTATAATCCCCTGCGTTTCCGTGTTCAGTTTTTCTTTCGTTGACTCCGCGAGCATACCGGAGGCATTTTCGCAACCGTATATACCGTAATCTCCGACTAATCCGCCCTCCCCCATGCCAAGACCCCAGACCATCTGATGAGCAATGGTCATGGCATTCTTAAAGTCTGCGCTGACACCGGTAGAGGTAGTTTTATACTTGATTTTTTCAGCCAGATAACCGGCAAGGCTTGTCCTTATATCAGCCAGCAGGGCCTGTTTACTGCGGTTATGCAGTTCTTCCTTGGGCTGTTTTTGCACCGCACCCAGGAAACCCTTTCTTGAAACAATAGATATCTTAAAGACATCATCAGCCGGATGGGTCAGGTAGACAACCACTCCATGGCCCGCTTCATGATAAGCGGTCATCTGTTTTTCTCCGGGCGTCATGAATTTACGGTGTTTGACACCCCAATCTATCCTGTCCATAGCCTCGCTTATTTCTTTCAGCGTCACTATGTCTTTTTTATTCCTTGTCGCTATAAGGGCCGATTCCTTAACTATATTCATAATATCGGCGGGGCTTTTATAAACAGCCCTTTTGGCCAGTTTTGCTATGTCTACGGCTTTATCATACTTGATTTTACTCAAGTAAAATTTGAATACAGCCTGTCTGCCTTCAAGATTAGGCCTGTCTATATAAACTTTTCTATCAAACCTGCCGGGCCTCTTAAGCGCTTCGTCTAATTCCTGCTCCGGGGCATTGGTGGCTCCTATTATAACTATATTGCCCTGGTCTTCTTTCAGGCCGTCCATCTCAACAAGTAATTGGTTTTGGGTGGTATTTGTTTCCATACCGCCGCCCAGATAGCTAAACGATCTTTTTCGCGCAATAGCATCCAGCTCATCAATAAAAATTATACATCCGCCGTGAGCCTCCGCGAGACGGCGGGCCTTTTTAAAAAGCTTTCTCATCCTGCTGGCGCCAACCCCGACAAATATCTCGGTAAATTCGCTCGCTGACATGGATATAAAAGGTATACCGGCCTCTGTGGCAATTGCCTTGGCCAGATAAGTCTTACCGCAGCCCGGAGGCCCCATCATAAGGATACCCCTTATGATCTTTCCCCCGATCTGCTGTAGTTTCGTCCTGTCTTTTATAAGTTCAACAACCTCCCACGCTTCTTCCTTTGCCTCATCTATGCCTATGACGTCTTTAAAACTGACGGCGACTTTCTCTCCTCTTACCAGGCCTTTATCAAGCTTGGCAAAACCTCCCCTAAATACAGTCATATACATATAAACGAAAATCATGGCATTGACAGCAACTATGAGTATCTGCAGGGGCAGGGTCGCCAATGTCATATGCCTGTAAAACGATTCTAATGTGCTCAATCCGTATATGGCCGCTAAGACCAATACAATAACGGCTGTAATAATAGCAATCTTAACCCAATGATCTAAGAAAAATATTTTTACGCGTTTATGCAATAACATTATCAACTCCTTATAGTTAGCGCTGTTAAGGCGCAAGTTAAGCTATTACTAATCAGGCCAATTCCTTTAAGGCCTTTTCCAACTCATCTGGTTTTGGCGCTACTCCATGCCATTGGGCTCTATTCTCAATAAAAGACACCCCTTTGCCTTTTGTTGTATGGGCTATAATAATTGACGGCTTGCCGGAGGCGGTCTCCGATTCATCAAGGGCCTGCATAATCTGGCTAAAATCATGGCCGTCTGCCTGCATGGTATGCCAGCCAAAAGCAGACCATTTATCTTTAATAGACAACATATCTTTTATATCGCACAAAAAACCGTCTATTTGCAATTTATTATAATCAACTATAGCGCAAAGATTATCCAGCTTATAATGCGATGCGGTCATCGCCGCTTCCCATACCTGGCCTTCGTTTATCTCACCGTCGCCTAAAAGGCAATATACCCTTGTCCGGTTTTTATCAAGCTTCGCCGACAGGGCCATGCCGTTGGCAATTGAAAGCCCCTGGCCAAGCGAGCCTGTTGAGGCCTCAAGCCCCGGCAGGCCTATTTGAGGGTGCCCCTGCAGTGAAGACCCAAGCTGTCTTAGTGTCATTAGTTTTTCCTTAGAAAAAAAACCGCAAGCAGACAAAACAGCGTATAAGGCGGGACAACCGTGGCCTTTTGAAAGCACAAATCTGTCTCTTTGCGGCCAATGCGGATTATTCGCGTCATATTTAAGTTTATATCTGTATAATGATAATAGTATTTCCACGCATGATAATGAACTGCCTGTATGCCCGCTTCCTGCTCGTGAAAGCATGGTCAGGATATCACGCCTGATTTGCTTAGCCTCGTTTTTCAATACAGCTATATCGGGTCTTTTCACTCTGCGACTCCTTTATCTTTTTCAAAAACCTCTAATTTCCGCGCCTTATCCTGTATCGCGGTATTATCAGGGTCAAGCTTTAATGCCTTATGCCAAAATAATAAGGCAAGGGAAAAATCCCCCATGGCATTGTAAGCATCCGCTAAGTGGTCATATAAAACAAAGTCTTCTTTGCAAAACGTCAATGCCTGGCATATCAATTCTATCGCCTTGTTGTAGTCGCCTTTTTTATAATATGCCCAGCCTAAACTGTCTAAAAAAAACCCGTTTTGAGGCTCTATTTCCAGCGCGCGGTTTATATAATTTATCGCTTGTTCAATGTGCCTGCCTGAATCCGCGTAAATATATCCGAGATAATTCAGGGCATCAGCGTTTTCGGGATCTAATTCTATCGCCTTCTTCAAGCTTTCTTCAGCTTTTTCAATATAGCCTGTTTTTTCAAAAGCCGCGCCTAAATACAAATAAGGCTTTTCATAATTAGGATTTGATAGCAATGATTTCTCAAAAAAAACTATAGCATCCTGGTACTTGTCCTGAACAAAATTTATTATACCCGTCAAATACACAGCGTAGTATCCATACTGTTCATCGTCGGCAAGAGAATCCAGAGCTATTAACGCCTTATCGTATTCCTCTGCTTGTATATAAACCTCTGCTATACCTATCCGAGCCTGGACACAATCCGGACAATCAAGCAGTATCCTTTCATATTCCAGCCTGGCATTTTCAAGCAAGCCTGCCGAATCAAAAACCTTTGCAAGCCTTGCCTGAAGGCGGTAATCATCGGGCTGGACGCTTACAGCTTGCTTAAAATATCCGACAGCCTTGTCATAATTCTTATCAAGCTCCGCCATAACCCCCAAAGCGGCTATTGGCGCCGTATAGTCGGGCCGCAGGGTAATGGCCTTGAGGAAACTTTCTTCTGCCGCGCGCGGGTTATCCAGTTTAAAATACAAAAGCCCGATATTAAAATACAGATACGGGGAAAACTCGTCCTCCTGGATAAGCCTTTTATATACCTCAAGCGCGGCCTGGAGCTTTTTCTCCATTATATAAATATCGGCAAGCGAAACCAGGGCCAGGACATTTCCGGGATCTTGATTAATTATCGCTTCATATTCTCCGGAGGCGGGCCCCATCTGGTCTTTTTCAAAATATAACGCGGCAAGCAGAAAACGCGCGTTCAAATTATCAGGATTAAGCTTTAATATCTTATCTATCTGCCGCCTCGCGGCATCATACTCTTTCAGATCCAGATAAGAAGAAGCTATTTTAAAATTAAGGTATTCATTACCGGGCGCTTCCCGTAAAGCGAGCTTGAATTCAGAAAGCGCGCTTTGGTATTCCTGCCGGTTCTCAAAAACAACACCCATAAGATAATGGGTGAATGCCCGGGCATTCTGCCTCATAAGCGGAGTGTCTTTAAAACTCAAACCCGGACTTTTTGGCTTAAACGTATTGCTGAAAAATCCCGAAACAATATCCAGCGCCCCTGCCCGGATACTGCCGCATATATTATGACGGCAATCAGCCGCGCGCGCGATATGCGAAGGCAGAAAAAGCGCCGCCATCAGGACAAAAGAATAAAAAATAATTCTAAAAACAAACACCTTAATATTATGTATAATTATTTTTTTATCTGCTTAACCTTTTAGGATAATTTCTTTTTATGGCGCATCTTGCGCAGGCGTTTTTTTCTTTTGTGTTTTGACATCTTCTTGCGTTTTTTCTTTCTTCCGCACGGCATAGCACATCTCCTTTCTTGTGGTCTCAATATTCGGCCCTATTAATAAATAGCCTTATTTAGCGGATACTCTATTATGCCCTGGGCGCCGGCCCTGATAAGCGCGGGTATTAGCTTTTTAACTTGCTCTTCGTCAATAATTGTATCTATATCAAACCAATTCTTATCCGTAAGACAGGATATGGTAGGCCTTTTCATTGAAGGAAGGATCTTTAGTATTTTGCACAAGTTCTTTTTACTCACATTCATCTTAAGGCCTACCTTGCTTTCAGCAAGTATAGCGCCTCTAAGCAGCATGGCGAGCGATTCTATCTTCGCCTTTTTCCATCCATTACGCCAAATCTTTTTGTTCGCTATCAGTTGAGTGGTAGAATAACAAACGGTATCTATTATGCGTAGTTTGTTGGCCCTAAGGCTTGAACCTGTCTCCGTGATCTCTACGATAGCGTCAACAAGTCCGGCGGCAACCTTTACCTCGGTAGCGCCCCAGCTGAATTCTACATCCGCTTTTATCTTTTGCTTTTTTAAAAAAGCCCTGGTAACACCAACAAGTTCCGTCGCCACGCGCTTACCGTTAAGATCCTTGACCGAACGTATTCTTGAACCTTCGGGGACAGCAATCACCCATCGAACCTTGCTAAGGCTCTGTTTGGCGTACTCAAGTTCCTGGACACGGACTACATCCGACTGGTTCTCCCGTATCCAATCTTCCCCTGTGATACCGCAATCCAGCGCTCCGTCTTCAACGTATCTTGACATTTCCTGCGCGCGTATCAGCACAGGGTCTAATTCATCATCATCAATAGATGGAAAATATGACCTACTGCCTACGCTTATATTGAATCCGGCCTTTTTCAATATCCTTAAAGTAGCCTCTTGAAGACTGCCCTTCGGAAGCCCTAATTTTAATATTTTTTCCATATAAATACTCCGTAAATTCTTTCTCTAAACCGCCATTATAATATACAGTTAATCTTTATTAGTGTCAATATAATACGTAACCGGGTTATATTAGAAAATAGCCTCTGCTAAAATAAGCCTGTGCCGTGCGGCAATGCTCCGCGCGCTGTTCAAACAGAGCCGGCAAGCATATCCAACTCTTTTTTGCCAAAACAGGCCCCTTTTAATCTCAACAGCCTCGTTATCAATTTAGCCCTGGCTTCACGTTCAACCATCAGGCTCTTTACATACGCCTCCTGCATATTCCTGCCAAGCGCGATAAGGCCGTGTTTTTTCATAAAAATACAATTATGCTTTTTGCACGCTTTTTCAACCAGGCTCGCTAACTTAGCGGAACCTGGCGGCGCGAAATCCACAAAAGCGAGCGTGTTTTTAATATACGCGGCAAACTCCATTGTAACGGGCCTGGCAAGGGCCTCTTTAGTAAGCATAAGGCCTGTAAAAAAAGGATGGCTATGAAAAACAACCCCGATATCAGGCCTTTGCCTGTAACAGGCCGCGTGCAAACGGTATTCGCAACTGGGTGTTTTTTTTAATCCGGCCGTGGATGGACGGTTTACGCTCAATCGCACGAAATCGTCCGGGCTTAATGACTCAAATAAACAACCGGCGGATTTTATATAAAAATATTCACCGTGCCTGGCGCTTAAATTTCCGCTTGAACCTATAGTGAGCCCGTCCGCGGCAATTTTTCGCGCGTATCCTGCCAGATCCTTCTTCATCCTATTAATAGTCATTGCGCTTGAATTATATCATATACGGCATACTCTGTCTAATATGTTTTTACTTGTAAATTCAGGCCTGCTTATGTATAATAACCGCATAATCCGCTACAAACCTTGAATAGGAGTTTTTTATGCTTAAACCTTTACGCAATAAAAAAGTAATGAAAGCTGTTATGTGGCTGCTTGTCATAATATTCGCCGCTTGGGGCGTAGGCAGTGTGGCGTTAAGCGGTAAATCATACGCCGGTATCGTGTTCGGCAAAAAAATATCCATACAGGAATACAACAAAAGCTACGCGGCCGTATTTAACAGGGCCCGTATCATGTATGGTGATGAATTGTCTAAAGTGGAAAAATTTCTGGACTTAAACGGCCAGGCGTGGAACAGGATAATATTACTGCGCGCGGCAGGCAGGGAAAGGATAAAAGCCTCCAATAAACAAATTATTGAAAGGATCACCGCTCTGCCGTTTTTCCAGCAAAACGGCGTATTTGACAGGGACATGTATAATTATATAACCATGAGCGTACTGCGCGTTACGCCGCGGGATTTTGAGGAATCGGTCAGGGGGGATATCATTATTGATAAGCTCATTAGCCTTAAGACAGCGGGCCAGGGCCCTTCGGAAGACGAGATACGCCGGGCATACCGCGAATCTAATGAACTCGCGGATATCTCTTTTATCGCTATAAAAAATGGCGCGTTTTTAAATGATGCCTTCGTGGATGAGCAGAAGGCAAAAGCCTACTATGAAAGCAATAAAGAAAAACTGCTCTCTCCCGCAACGGCGTCAGGTTCATATCTTGAATTTCCTTTCAATGACGACAAAGAAACTGCCGCTCTCGCGGCCGATAGCGCGCAGTCCAAGGCAAAAAAAAGCAAGGCACTGGACGGCATAGCCAAGGAAGGCGGGTTTGAGCTTAAAGAAACAGGGGTATTCCCTCTTACATTCAATATCTCGGAGTCTGCGGTTCCATATGTTCTGCTGCTGGCCTCTTTCGGTCTGGAAATATCCCAAATAAGCGATGTCATTGAAGGAGAGGACAGGTTCTACATATTACAACTTAAGACAAAAAATGCCCCCCTCCAAATGACATTTGAACAATCAAAGGAACAGATAAATTCTATTCTGACATCAGAAATATCCTCCTCTCTGGCATTGGCACAGGCGCAAAATATAATGCAAAAAATAAAATCGGGTCCGGGATCTTTAGAAGACGCGGCAAGAGAATTAAATCTTACCGTCAATAAACTGCAAAATGTCTCAAGAAACAGCCCGGTTGATAATATAGCTCCGGCGAAGAATTTTTTGAACGAATCATTTGCCGCGGGCATTGGCAAAATAGCAGGCCCTATAAAAACCTCCGAAGGCTGGGCCGTATCAAGGCTTGATTCCATTACTCCGATAGATGAGCAAGCATACGAAAAAGACAGGGATTCCTTTGCCGCAAAGCTTGTCCAAGAGAGAGAAAATGAGGCCTTCAAGAAGTGGTTTCAGGAAATCAAACAAAAAGCAAATCTGAAAGAAAACCTCTAAGTAATTAAAATATTACTATTACCTATTACAGACGCTTTTGATTTTTGTTCGGGACACTATCGCGCTTGAGCTTGGGGCAGCGTGGTGCTTTAAGTTCAAAGCGTCTGTAATGTTTTTGGAGTAATTCTAACAATCAAGCGCTTGCCTGAATCTTTTTGTCAACAACTATAAAATGCGGCGATATATACGCTATTGTTTCTCTTAAATGGTTTCTTGTGCCAAGTAGTATCACAGAAACCTCTTTGTGTTTTATAAAATCCGCATATACACTCTCGCATGCTCTGCTGTCACTTGTATTTATTTTAGAGGCTCTTATAACTGAGTTGAGCACAATAGCAATACCCTTTTGGTAAAGTTTTTTTACCAGATCATTTCTTTTTAGAAAAAGCCAGCCCGGCATTTGTACAACGTCAAAATCCCGTATTAACCCCTCCTTAATTGCTGTCTCTAGAACACCTTCTTTTGAAATTGATACGCCTATATAATTGATCCCTCCATATCTTTCACTTTTCATCCTTTGCATCTGACTCATTACATTTTCATTTCTCAAAACCCTTAGAGTTGTACCATGAACATACAAAAGGTCAATTCTGCCTAAGCGCCTTATACTTCTTTTTACTGAAGCAACCAGCCTCTTTTTAGAATGATCTAAAACCGACCGCTCCGTGTTAATGTCAAATTCCTCACCCCATTTTGTAGCTATAAATGCTCTTGAATACCAGTCTGGATTATCCCGGAGTATTTCACCTAATATCTCTTCAGCTAAGCCATAAGCTGCTGCAACATCCAACATTACTCTTCCTTCCTTGTTTATTAAATTATTAAAAACTATTTCTAAATATTTTTTGATTTCAGATCGCTCCGGGAACCTGTACTTATCATTGTTCATAGGCCACCGACGCCCAAACCAGATCGTGCCAGAACCAAATATATAAAATTCCAAGCCTGTTTTTCCAAACTTCCTTATATAAGTCTGCTCTGCTTTTTTCATTTCATTATCCCTTATCTCGTTAGAAGTCAATAAAAAACCTGCCGGATCTTTTTCGCGTAAGGTTGAAGCCATCGGCCTTAATGAAGATACATTTGATATGCTTGAGCAAACTAAAGTATCAAAAAATATAAAACTTACGGAAAAAATACATAGCGTTATTAGCATTGCTACCGATCTCTCTATTTTTTTTATATTAATTTTTTTCTTTAATAATTTATAAAAACTCCTCTCTTTTAGCATGACTGCCTCTCCAAAATTGTAGCTTTTATTTTACAGTGTCTTACGGTTGTTCTTGCACTTGAATCAAGTAATATATTAACCGCCTCCCGCCCAATAGTATCAACCGGGCATAGCATGGTAGTTAGGCCAGGATCTATATAACCACCTATGTCTAAACCGTCAAATCCCATTACAGACACATCGGATGGACATTTCAATCCAGATTCTTTTATGGCTCTTATTGCTCCTATGGCCATCTGATCATTTAAAGCAAATATAGCATCCGGTCTGCGTGTCTTATTTAAAACCTTCATAGACACTGTATAACCCGAAAGTTCCGAACCATCTCCATGCAAAATAAATTCCTCTTTAATCTTTAGTCCATTACCAGCCATAGCCTTTTTGTATCCCTTAAGACGCTGACAAAAATCATTTTTTTCAGCGGTAATCACACAAATATTCTTATATCCTTTGGAAATTAAAAAAGAAGTTCCATCGTGGCCACCTTTAAAATTATCCAGATTAATTGTATAAATATTTTTGTCTCGCATATAAGCATTTAATATAACGACAGGGCTATCAAATGTCTTTATAGCCCGTTCATCAATAAAATAATTACCGCAATACGATGAAATAATAATTCCGCATAGTTTTAAAGACCTTGCCTCTGTTATAAATTGATTCAACTCCATCCCCTTCTTCATGATGATGGGCCTTACAGAGTATCCCTTTTGGGCAGAACAGCTCGTAAGAGTTGCTATCAATTTTATAAAAAAATCATTGTAAAAAACAGAATCAAACACAGCCGGAATCATTAAGCCTATGTCAAAAGATTTACCTGTAACCAAAACCTGGGCAGTAATATCCTTGATATAATTATACTTTTTTGCTACCCGCAAGATTTCTTTTCTTGTCTCTTCTTTTACGCTATAAGGGCATGAATTTAAAGCCCGGGATATAGTGCCTACTCCAAATCCTGTCTTTGCTGATATGTCTTTAATAGTGGTTTTCATATAAGCCTTCCTTTTTGGAAACGATTCCATAATTAATGTACCACATATTTGCAAGAAGGCAAGGGGTATATAGGAAATTTTCCCCACCATTAAAAACATCAAGATTATGCGTTTTGGATTATTGTGATAGCCCAGTCAATCCAGACATACCTTATTCATTTCTATGGGGTTATTCCTAATTTGGCAAAAGGTAAGTCGTAATAGTTTAATATAATAAGATTTGCGTTTGAAAATGAGGTGTGCTTAAAAAGCTATGGTAGCCTCAACGGGATTTGAACCCGTGTTACCAGAATGAGAATCTGGCGTCCTGACCGGGCTAGACGATGAGGCCTTAGCAATAACAGGGCTTTATTGTAACCAAAATAGATAAAAATTTCAACACTTTTATAAAAAACGGGTAGGATTATAATCCTACCCGCCTACTAATAGCTAAAAATATCTATTTAAAACTTGATCGTGCAACCGCCGCTTCCCGCAGTCTCTCCGACAAATCTGCCTTCAATATTAAGCGAGATATTTTCAGGGGACACTATTTCACAACCTGTGATAAACAAAAACTTTTTATCGTTTTCGCCCTTGCCAAGATTATAGGAGCCATTAACCGTTGAGAATCTTACTTTTGTTTCTGAATCCGCATACGCCAAACCTATATAGGGAAGTATTGAATAGGGGGTGGCTGGATTCTGCTTATCCCCTCCTATGATAAACTCCATGCTCAATATACCCGAGATCTGCCACTGGCTTATCTTAAACTCGGTGGCGCTTATGGTAGACGACGCTCCGTCAACGCGCGCGCTTCTTATATCGGGATTGGCATAAAAATAATGGCCGTCTAAGCTTAGGCGCAGTCTGTGTTCCTGGGACTCAAAAGCAAGAACTTTCATACCAAAACCAGCGCCAAAATCTTTATCGGAATACGCCTTTATGCTTGTGCCCGATTGCTCCCATTTTGTCTTTAAGTTAACAACGCCGAATTTCGCGTAAGGCTCAAATCTGTCGCCTATATTATAGCCTAAACGCAACAGATACTCTTGGCCTTCTACCTTTACGTCGGTAAGAGACGTATCTACCTTAAGCTCTCTTTTAAAAACATTATTAAATTCAAAACCAAGTTTTAGCGGGCCCATACCCGAATCTTTAAGATTCGCGATACCTGCTCCGTAAGGCACCTTGGGATCTGAAGTATTACCCGCTGTCTGGGCAAAACTCGTACCTGCCGCAAACAACAGTATCACTATTATCACCAAACGCTTAAACATCCCCACCTCCTGCGTTAAAACAAAACCGGCTTAGAATAAGCCGGTCTGGTAAACATAAAAATACAAAACACGCGTATCAATTTCCCCACCGGCTTGATACTCTTTTACTATATATTAAGTTAATCCTGGTGTAAAGAAAAAAGTATTGTCTTTATTACTTTTTTGTTTCACCGGCAGATTGCGCCTGGTTTAACTGCCCACGCGCCCTGTTAATTTTATTTATCTCTTCAATCTGTTTGCGCTGTTTATTGATCTCTTCAATCCGCTTGATATATCCATTGACCGATTAGCGTTCATTTCTTGTATCATTTTTATCTGTTCTTGAGTGCGGCGCAGATCTTCAGTGCGTCGGAGATCTTCAAGCCGTTGTTTTTCGGCAGAACTTAAAACTGGTTTCTGCGGATCCGATGATTGCGGGGCAATGTTTTGTGCCGCGGGTCTTATATCCGCTTCCGTGTATTTTTCAGAAACCTTTTTTTCCTCAACAGCGCCTGAACTTACAGAACCTGCATCAGGCCTTTCAATATCAGAAACCAACTGCTTTGCTTCAGGCCTGTCGGCAGTACTTTTTTCAGGAATTGATTCTGGTGTGGCGTTTTTTGCGGGCTCAACGGTCGGGGCCTGTTTTTTTGACCATCTCTGCCAAAATCCGGCATACGCGGTCCCGGTGCAAACATAAACAAGCGCCAAAACACATACAAAGCTTAACAGGCGTCTTGACTTCATAATCAATCTCCCTTTGTTGTTCTTGGTGCGAGGAGGGGGAGTTGAACCCCCATAAGGTTGCCCTTACTAGGCCCTCAACCTAGCGCGTCTGCCAGTTCCGCCATCCTCGCAATTTTTATGAAATTGAGTATAGCAAAAATACCCTTAACAAGCAAGCGGAAAAACACACAAATACAATGGCCGTCCGGGTACAGCGGCTTAAAAATATCCTGTAATCCCAAAATGATAATGTCCTATTGTACCAAAATAAAAATGTCCTATTCAAACCATGCTATAATACCTCTTTCGGAAGGAGGTTGTTATGGCAGGAAAGGACATTATCATAATGAGCAAGAA